>CAYUAN010000267.1:0-3862 GCA_964442545.1 uncultured Prolixibacteraceae bacterium
TGGCTCCCGTTTTCTGGCGAATACCCAATTCATAGATACTGTGGTTTCGTAATTCTTCGGGCAAATTGCTGCACACAATTTCCACCAAAGTGGTTTCGGCATCGCCCCCGATGGCAATCTTGTCCAAAAAGCTCACCACATCTTCCGAATGCACCAGGGCCGCCATATGGATACCTCCCACATACTCGGGCATTACCACGCGGTTGGCGCCGGCAATCAATAGTTTGCGCTGTGTAGCTTCATTGGTTGCACGACTGATAATTTGCACCCTTGGATTCAATGAGCGGGCTGTAATCGTGATAAACAGGTTGTCGGCGTCCAACGGCAGGGTGAGGATAATGGAGCGCGCCCGCTGGATACCCGCTTCAATCAATATTTCATCTTCTGTAGCATCTCCTTCCAAAAACGGAAGATCATCATTTACATAATGCAGGATGATATCGTGCTTTTGTTCGATAATGATAAAGGGTAAGCCGAGCTTGCGCAGTTCTTGCACTGCCTGCCGCCCGTTGCGCCCGTAGCCGACTATTATTACATGATTATTCATCTTTTTGAGTTGTTTTTTGTTTCGATATTCATACAGCAAACCGCCGATACCGCCTTCCACAAAATGAGAAGTAATCACGGAAATGCCGTAGGCAAAAGTTACCCAGCTGATTGCAATCAGGAACATGGTAAATACCTTGCCCTCAGGACTGAGAATCAGCACATCATTAAAGCCGACGGTCGATACCGTAATGACAGTCATAAACGCCGCATCCAAAAAATCAGCCGCCTCGATAATCATATAACCGATGGTGCCGACCAGCCAGATGCTCATCATCATGATGAAGGCATAACGAACCTTCGCGTATTGGGCTATTGAGTGGTATTTATTTTCCATAAAATGTTTGCCAAAAACTTAGGGTAAAGATAGAAAAAATGCCGTTTGGCATAACATGATACATTCGTATCAAAATAGGAAATAGCCACGATTCACCCGTTTCAAAATATCATCAAAATAAATCTTAGAACATATTTATCAGAGCTTAATTTTTTCTATCTTTATTGCCCGTTAAAAAAATATCAATATTATGTTTTGGGTTCTCGTTGCGGCTATTTTACTGATAGGTTTTCTCTTTATTCTGGCCGAGGTGCTATTTGTGCCCGGCGGAATACTCGGAATTATCGGTGCGATGATTTTGCTGTATGGTATTTATCTGCCTTATAGTGAGGGGGAAATTGTCGGGGGGAATATTACCCTGGGTCTGACCTTGCTTTTACTTGTCGTTAGCCTGTTTATGTCCATCAGGGCAAAGACTTGGCGGCGGGTGCAATTGGATACCAAGATTGATTCCAAAGTGAAGAAATTTGACGAGCATGAACTGAATGTGGGAGATTCCGGCATTACCACTTCCCGCCTTAATCCGATGGGAACCGTGCGTTTTGGCGACCGTTATATTGAAGTAACCAGCTTCGACGGCTTTACCGATGAGGGTAAGGAGGTGGAAGTAATGAAAATATCAAAGGATAAAATAATCGTAAAACAAAAATCATAAGTATGAAAATCTTAAGTCTATTGACCGTATTGCTTCAAGTGCCCCAATCATTGGGCGGCTTGATTGTTTTTGCCGTGGCAGTTATTATTCTGCTGCTGCTATTTTTCTATTTTGTGCCGGTGGGACTATGGTTTCAGGCCATTGTTTCGGGAGTGCGCATTTCGCTCTTGCAGTTGATTGTAATGCGTTTCCGTAAGGTGCCGCCTTCGGTAATCGTAAATGCTATGATTACTTCCAAAAAAGCAGGTTTGGAAATCAGCCGCGACGAGCTGGAAGCCCATTACCTGGCCGGGGGTAATGTAAACTCGGTAGTGAACGCATTAATTTCGGCCGATAAAGCCAATATTGACCTTGATTTCAAAACAGCGACCGCAATCGACCTTGCCGGACGTGATGTGTTAGAGGCCGTTCAGATGTCGGTAAACCCAAAGGTAATCGACACTCCGCCGGTTACCGCGGTGGCCATTGACGGTATTCAGTTGATTGCCAAAGCACGGGTGACGGTGCGTGCCAATATCCAACAATTGGTTGGTGGGGCAGGTGAGGACACTATTTTGGCCCGTGTTGGTGAGGGTGTCGTTTCTTCCATCGGCTCGTCCGAGAATCACAAAGCGGTATTGGAAAATCCGGATTTGATTTCGAAAACAGTGTTGGCTAAAGGACTGGACTCAGGTACAGCTTTTGAAATTTTATCCATCGATATCGCGGATATTGATATCGGAAAAAATATCGGTGCCGTGCTGCAAATGGACCAGGCCGAGGCCGATAAGAATATCGCTCAGGCCCGTGCCGAGGAGCGACGTGCCATGGCTGTGGCTCTGGAGCAGGAAATGAAAGCCAAAGCCCAAGAGGCCCGGGCTAAAGTGATTGAGGCCGAGGCAGAAGTGCCCAAAGCCTTAGCAGATGCCTTCCGTAACGGAAATCTGGGGGTGATGGATTATTATAAATTCAAGAATATTCAGGCGGATACGCGTATGCGTGATTCCATCGGCCGTCAGGATAATAATCCGAAAGATGATACACGGAAAGATTAATTAAAGATCTTGACATACAAAAACGGCTTCCTGAAACATCGGGAAGCCGTTTTTGTTTGAGGTCCGTCCGGAATTTAACCGACGGCACTGATTTTTTTCAACATGGGCATATTCAGAATCTCAATGCCTTTTCCTTGCGTGGCAATGAGCTTGTCGTTCTTAAAATCTTTAATAATGCGAATAACGCTTTCGGGAGCCATCCCGGTAAGGGCGGCCAAATCGCGGCGTGACAGCGGCAAATCAAATTTGGTTGATTTGAAAATCTTTGAGGAAAGGCATAGCAGAATATCCGCAAAGCGGCCGTGCAGTTGTTTTTGTGTAAGCGAGAACAAACGGTCGTAGGTAAGCACTACATTCGCATTAATAACACGGTAAATATCCGAAGCAAAGGCGTTGTTTTGTTTGATTAAAAAGCGCACATCCTCGATATCCAGAAAGCAAACTATACAATCTTGTAATGCGGTAACCGAGTAGGGGTGAAATTCCACGCCATACAGATTTTCGGTACCGATAAAGTGGTTCATGGGTTTGATGTTAATAATCAAATTATTCTCACCACTGTTCATGCTCAACTTTACCAGGCCTTCTTTCAAATAAAGAATATTGGTGGCTTTTGTTCCTTGTTTGATTATCGTTTCCCCTTTACTGTATTTGATCTCAGTCTTGTTGCGCTCAATCAAACTTAACTCATCATCAGTCAATGAATTGAAGCACGAAGCGGTTTCATCAATTTCCTCACAATGGTTCTCGTTTGGTCTTCCTTCCATATCACCAAAAAATATTGTTTGTAGGGGGTAAAAATAGAAAAAAATTCAATTCAAATAATGACATAAATCAATCAATGTGGCGATTATTTCTTAAAAAAATGCTGATTTATACTGTTAGTAGAATAACAGTAAAGAAAAGGAATGCGCTATATTTGTACTGTTATTTGAAAAACAATAAATGTTCAACTTAAAACTATAAATTATGAAAAACAGAAAGATATTATTGCTGGCATTTATGCTGCCGTTTATCTGGCTATTGGCCTCTTGCGGCGGTGGTACTGCCCATACGGAATCGCCAAAGGCCGAGCCGCAAAACAAGGTGGAAAAAGCGGACGAGTTTAAGTTGTTGGCAAATTACTTAAAAGAAAACGGTGATTACATTAACGCTCCGGCTGAAAAGGGCGGTGCGCCTCAACTAATTTCCGCTGAGGAATTGTATGATTTGGTAGGCGGTTATGTGTTAATCATTGATATCCGCGGTCCTAAATCATTTGCCGAAGGCCATATCCCGGGTGCCGTAAAT
>CAYUAN010000268.1:0-5939 GCA_964442545.1 uncultured Prolixibacteraceae bacterium
AAATCAAAGCCAATATGTCCATAATCAGCAATATATCACGACACTATGACACCTCTTTACCGCATGATAATTTTAGTTTGCTGATTTATTGCATTCTAAACAAATGCCGGGAAACGAATATTTGTCAGTTTGAAAGAAACAAGGCCGAATTTAGAATGCAGAAAAGCCAAAAAAACTACCTTTGCAGCCATAATTTAACCAAGCATTTGCAATGGAACTAAAAGAAAAAACCGTAGGCAGTGTAGTTTTTACGCTACGCGCAGGTAGTTATGATGGCGACATTATCGAGAAAATACCTGAATCGGAGCCCTTTGAATTTATTTACGGAATCGGAGCGATGCTTCCGGCATTCGAAGAAAAACTGGCCGGCTTGAAAGCCGGGGATAGATTCAAGTTTTTTATCAAAAGCGAAGATGCTTACGGCAGTTATCAGGAAGGGATGCAGGTGGAATTTGATAAATCCATTTTTGTGGACCGCAAAGGGAATTTTCTGGAAGAAGAAGTGATTTTGGATAATTATATTCCCATGAAAGACGAGGACGGAAACCTGCTGAACGGAAAGGTGGTGCTGATTGAGGACAATATGGTAAAACTGGATTTCAATCACCCCTTGGCCGATGTGGATTTGTATTTCGAAGGCGAATTGCTGAGTGTGCGGCCCGCCCGGGACGAAGAGGTGGAACACGGAGGCGTGTTAACTCAGTGGGTTGATTCGGGTCCGGACGAACCACAGGTTTGCCACCGGTAAGACATAAAAAAAGCGGCAAATGCCGCTTTTTTTATTCCTTTATTTTAAGTGTCGATGGTATATTCGACGGGTCTGCCACCCGTACCAAAACCCGTTTTTTATCCGTCGTCCGGTCGTTAATAATCAGGGTATCCGTATTGTATTCCATATAATCGAAGTCGATGGTTGTGGAAATATTCTTCCCGTCAATGCTATACACTTCGTACAAAACACTTTCGGTTGCGGTGGACGGCCCCGTGTACCAATAGTTCAAACTGATTTTGGTGGACGGATCGTAGGAATGAATAAAATGTCCGTTTTCTTTTTTCAAAGCATAGGCAAAATCACTACCATCCTCCACATACTGACTCACCGAAGGATAAATCGTTGAGGTATCGCTCATAATCAGCACCAATTTGCCATTGATGGTTTTAATCTCCGCATCCTCAAAACCAATCCAATAGCCCACCACTGCCGGGTCCTGCTCCTTATCCTTAACATAAGCAGCCACATCCACATCATCATCCGAGCATGATACGCTCATCATCATTGCGGCCACACCCGCTGCCAATATCCATTTTTTCAGTTTCATAATATTCCTTATTTATCTTGTTATAAACCTATAATGTCTTTTTCCGGCTTTTATTGCCTGAGGCAAAAATATATAATCCCGCGCAATTATTTAGAAATATTCTGTATTAGCCCATTCATCTTGCAGGCACAAAAAAACTTAATAAATTTACGCATTCTATTACCAAATTGGTAGTGTCCTAATATTCAGACAAACAACAATTAAACTACATAAATTATGGATCACAACATCACTTCAGGGGCTCAATCCCGCAGGAGTTTTTTGAAAAAGTTTGGGATTACCATTGGTGCTGCCGGAGCTGTTACATCGCTGGGTTTGCTCAATGCCTGTACTACCGACGATGATGAAATGGTAACCGTTTTGACCACCGACGGCCGTCGTGTGGAAGTAAAACGCAGCCAGTTGAAAGTTGACACCGAAGAGATTGCCGTTCGCGGCCGTGAAGGTATTCCGGGCAAAAAGTTCGTTATGGTTATCGACTTGTCGAAATGCCGCAACGCGCGTAAATGTATGGCTGCCTGCCAGGATGCGCACCATCTTAAACCGGAGCAACACCACATCAATGTACTGCGCATGGAAAACGACGAGCGTACCGGATTTTATTTCCAGCCAAAACCCTGTATGCATTGCGACAACCCGCCCTGTACCAAGGTTTGTCCGGTGGATGCCACCTTCAAACGTCAGGATGGTATCGTACTGATTGACAACGAACGTTGTATCGGATGTCGTTTCTGTATTGCCGCTTGTCCTTATTCGGCCCGTGTATTCAACTGGTCGGAGCCCAAGTATGTTGAAGGAGACGAAGACCGCATCTATGATGTTGAACTGAACGTTCCGCAGAAAAAAGGAACCGTATCCAAATGTTTGTTCAGTGCCGACCGTCTGCGCATCGGAAAACTGCCCTACTGCGTTTCGGCTTGCGAAAACGGCGTGTATTGGTTTGGCGACGCAAACGAAGATGCCGTTACCAACGGAACCAGCAAAGAAACCGTGCGCCTGAGCAAATTACTCGAAGAGAACGGGGCCTACACTTTGATGCCGGAATTGGGAACCAAGCCATCGGTTTATTACCTGCCGCCTAAGAATCGTTTATTCCAATACAAATACGATCCTGAAAAAGACGATTGGATTAAACAACATGAAGGCGAAGACAATGCCCGGGTATAAGTTCAATTTAATGTCGAATATTGTAAAAATTAAATAAAGATGTCTGAAGAAATAAAGAAACAAGATGACAATGCGATAATGGAGCAGCTCCGCAAGGATATCCTGACGCCCATTACATCGTATTCCACGGGATTTTGGCTTTGGGTAGGTTTTCTGCTAACCTTAATTGCCGTAGCCGCCGTAGCCTATGTAAAACAGATCAATGAAGGGCTTGGTGTTACGGCTATGCGCGATTACGTAAGCTGGGGATTGTATATCGCCACCTTCATATTTTTCGTGGCTACGGCCTTGGTGGGCATGCTGATATCCGCCGTGGTGGGCCTCTTGGGCCAAAAATGGATTATTCCGATTTCGCGTATCGCGGAAATGATTGCGCTGGCCTTTGTGATGATGGCCGGGGTGATTATCGTGGTGGACATGGGACGTCCCGACCGCTTGCTGAATGTATTCATCTACGGACGATTCCAGTCGCCCATTTTTTGGGATATCACCGTGGTGAACGTGTATGTAATCATCAGTATGCTGCTGCTCTTATTGCCGATGTTGCCCGACCTGGCCATCATCCGCAACCATATGAAAAAAGACCTTCCGAAATGGCAATGGAATCTTTATAATGTTCTATCACTCGGCTGGGTTGGAACACCCGGACAATACAAAATTCTGCACCGCACCATGCGTGTTCTGCTGATTCTGATTGTGCCGGTGGCCATGGCCATTCACACCGTAACCTCATGGTTGTCCGCCCTTACGCTGCGTGCCGGATGGGACAGTACTATTTTCGGGCCCTATTATGTAACCGGAGCTTTTGTGGCCGGTTCGGGAGCCGTTTTAATCGCCATGTATTTTATCCGCAAATTCTACAAACTGGAAAACTATATTACCGATTATCATTTCGACAAAATGGGAAAGCTGATGGTACTGGTATCTCTGGTTTACCTCTACTTCAACATTAATGAGTTTTTAGTGCCGGGCTTTAAAATGAAAACAGCCGATGCACATCACCTGCACACATTGTTTTCGCCCCATGGCGAGTATTTCTGGATGTTTTGGTTAACCCAGACTTTCGGTTTACTACTGCCCATTTTCCTGGGATTATTTAAGCGTTTCCGTAAGCCCTTCCCGATGATGTTGATTGGTGTTTCGCTTTTGATCGGAGCATGGTTCAAACGGATTATCATTATTATCCCGACCCTGATTCACGCTTTTCTGCCCATTCAAAATGTGCCCGAGGAATTTACAGTGTACGAGCCCACAGGAATTGAGATTACCATTACACTCGGCGTAATTGCCATTGCGGTACTGATATTTACCGTTCTGGCCAAGATTTTCCCGGTTATCCCTCTGTGGGAAATCGCCGAGGAAAAGGGTGTGGATATAAAAAAGAATTTATAAACAGAAAAATCATCATACAATGAAAAAGAATATTATCAATCTGTTTAGTATCACCGGGCTGCTTATTTTGTTCGCCCTCAATGTGCAAGCACAATGGAAAATCGATCCCGATTTGAAAGACGCGGCACTGAAAGTGGATTACAGCGAAGCGAATATCGATGCCGGTAAAGCGGTTTTTGAGAAAAACTGTAAAGCCTGTCACCTGGAATTATCGGTTGCCGATAAAAATGACCGGGCACCGGGTGCAGCACCAAACCTTGGAAATAAAGAATTTCAAAAAGGAAATTCCGATGGTGAGATTTTCTGTAAAATAAGTTTCGGAAACGGAAGCACCATGCCGCCTTACGAAACCATGTTATCGGAAGACGACCGCTGGAAGGTAATTGCCTATATCCGTTCGTTTGACGATACCTATGAGCCGCCGGCCGGAGCCGAAGGAGCAACTGCTGCAGCTCCCGAAAAGTTTGAAGGAACGGTTACGGGTATGGAGTTGTCGTACGACAAAGAGTCGAACAGTATTACCGCCAAGCTGGAAGGCACCGATGCCGAAGGCAATAAGGTAAACCCGAAAAATGTGAAAGTGAATGTTTTCATTCAGCGTTATTTTGGCTTGCTGCCCATAGCCAAAGACGCCAAAACCGATGATAAAGGGATGCTTACTGTTGAAATCGGAGACGTTCCTGCAGATACCAGTGGTTTTGTAAGCATAATCGCCGCAACAAGCGACGGAAAAATTACCGCCGAGTCTAAAGTGCAAATAAATGAAGGTTGGAAATGGGTAAATCCTTTGGAGGGAGAGCATCTTTGGGGAACCCGGGCACACACGCCCTGGTGGTTGATGTTATTGTATTTCGGCATTACCGGCGGCGTACTTCTGACCATCGCCTGGGCCGTTTTGCAGTTATTTAGAATCTGGATTCTGCGCGAAAGATAGACCGTAGTACACCGATAAAATATGTAATTTTGACGGGTAGCTTCGGCTGCCCGTTTTTTATGTAAATGAGCTATGAGCGAAAAGATTGAGTGTATTCATTGTGGTGAAGATTGCGGTAAACATCCGATTACCTGGGAGGGCAAAAATTTTTGCTGCGAAGGTTGTAAAACCGTATATCAACTACTCAACGAAAATAAGTTGAGCAATTATTACGAACTGTATCAGGCTCCGGGAATTAAGGTGGAAGTGCAGGACTTCGGCAAAAAATACGCCTACCTCGACAATGAAGAAATTCGAAATCAGCTAATCTATTTTCGCGAAGGCGAATATTCCAAAGTAAAACTCTATATTCCTGATATTCACTGCTCATCCTGCATCTGGCTGCTGGAAAATTTATATCAGCTCAACAAAGCCATTACACAATCTACCGTGAATTTTGTAAAAAAAGAGGTGGATATTACCTTTAAAAACACGGAAATCACTTTACGACAGATTGTCGAACTGCTGGCCTCCATCCACTATATTCCGATGATTAATCTGGAGCAAGTGGAGGGCGAGAAAAACAAAACCGAAAATAAACGCCTGATTTACAAAATCGGGATTGCGGGCTTTGTATTCGGTAATACCATGTTACTGAGCATGCCCGATTATATTCCGGGAGGCGAACTGCTGCCCGAAAACTATAAAAACTTTTTCGGTTATATCAATCTGCTGTTTGCTTTGCCGGTACTGTTTTATTGTTCCAACGATTATTTACTCTCGGCTTATAAAAACCTTAAACATAAGGTGGTAAATATCGACCTGCCTATTTCCATTGGCATTATTACGATTTTTCTGCAAAGCGCCTATGAGATCCTCAGCAATACGGGCACAGGCTATATGGATTCGATGGCGGGCCTGGTGTTTTTCCTGTTAATTGGCCGCTGGTATCAAAACAAAACTTATCAGGCCCTTTCGTTTGAGCGCGATTATAAATCCTACTTCCCCATTGCCGTGACCAAACTGGTGGACGGAAAAGAAGAATTTATCCCGCTGAAAAACATCAAAGTAGGCGATCAGATTGTGGTGCATAATCAGGAGTTGATTCCGGCCGACGGAGTGCTGATGAAAGGCGAAGCCAATGTAAA
>CAYUAN010000269.1:0-7174 GCA_964442545.1 uncultured Prolixibacteraceae bacterium
ATTCTGGTAATCGGCTGTGATTAATCCTCGGGCTTCTTTCAATTTCTTGGTTTGCGGCGGAAGAATCTCTTTTATCACCACAATAACCACCGAATTATTCATCTTCAAATCATCCGAAATACCCACTTTCTTTTCCACGGCATCCACATAGGCATTATCGCCTTTTTCAAATTTTCCTTTGTCAAACGACAAATTCAAACGGGATGATTTATTAGCCAGTTTCATGATGCTGTCCAGTCCAAGGCCATCTTCCAGTAAGCCGCGCACAACCTTAGCTACCGAATCGTTGGTACATTTGTAAACAACCGCATCCACACGCTCGCCCCATTGATATTTGTCCTTATTGGCTTCGTAGAATTTCTCCAATCCGGCGGTATCGCGTATGGCTTTACCCCAAACTTCTTTATCGCTTAGCGTAAAAATCAAAATGCCGTCGTGGTATTCATTTACCAGCATACGAAAATCGAAATACTGATCCTCCAATTTGCTGTCTTTATAATTCATTACGGTGTTGTCCACCCAGTCTTTATACACTTTGTTTACATAAAAGCGAATGGTACCCTTGCGGAAAGCCGCTTGATGTTGCTCCAGATATTTGGCAAAATCCTGTTGGGTATATTTCTTTCCGTCCAAACGGAACAAAACCGCTTTCATCCCGGCAGCCTTATCGGCCGACCATTGCTTGAAGAAAATCGAAGAATCCACAGCCGAATAAAACTGGTTTAATGCCTTGGGATATTCCTTAAACTTAAATTCCTTTTTAAATTTGGCGATAGCCGCTTCACGTCCCATATTCGAACGGCTGTCGCGGGACACTTTATTTTTCAGTTCAGGTAAATATTGCTGGTACGAAGGAATCTTTTTTAGTTCTATCAATTTAATGATATGCCATCCATACTCCGTATAAACCGGTTTGGAAACCTCGCCGGGTTTGAGTTTCGAAATAGCGGAAATAAATTCGGGCACCATACGGCTCACCTCAAACCAAGGCAATACACCGCCTTTTTCCGCCGAACCGATATCATCGGAATATTTCCGGGCCGCATCCTCAAAGGATATTTTTCCACTTAGAATTTCATCATATACTTCCTTGGCTTTTTGGTGTGCCAGGGCAGTATCCCCGTCAATGGGTTTTATGTTTATGTGTGCGGCATGGATGTTTCCCAAAGCCGGAATTTTGTCGGTTACTTTAATAATATGGTAGCCATAGCGGGTGCGAACAGGCTTGCTGATTTCTCCAACCGGCGTATTATAAGCCGCCGTCTCGAAGGGATACACCATATAGAAGGCTGTAAAATAGCCCAAATCACCACCGTTTCCTTTCCGTGCGGGAGCATTGGGCGTTTCTTTTTGGTCGCGTGCCGAAGGATCATCGGAATATTTCCGGGCCAGCTCGGCAAAATCTTCTCCGTTCATTGCCCGCTTACGGATATCCATCAGCTTTTTGTATGCCGCTACCGCCACCGAATCATTATCCGCCACATTTTCGGGCAGGGCAATCATAATATGGCTCGCACGGACATCCCATTGCAAACGGTCGTATGCCTCGTGATAAATTAAGGAATCCTCCGATTTATCGGTCAGATAAGGCCGTGCCAATTGTGCACGATAACCCGCCAACTCCCGCTTAAAAGCAATGGAAGTATCCAAACCCAAATCCTCGGCCTCTTTCACCTTCAATCGAAAATTTACATAAAGGTCCATATAATCCCGCAACGACTGTTCGTCCATTTTCGATTTATGAGTGTTATTCTTATTATACCCGTACAGAAATTCCGATACGGTAAAGTTTTGATCGTCAATCGTCAGAATCACCGGATCCTTAGCAGATTTTTGCGCTGAGGCATTAAATCCTGCCATTATCCACATGAATAAGAATACCAAAACTATCCTTGAGTTCATACTATTTTATTTTTTGGTTAATAATAATAAACGAAATTATTACGGCTATATTTTAACGACTGTAATTTGGTGCTTCACGCGTAATGGTAATATCATGCGGATGGCTCTCCGCCATACCTGCAGGTGATATTTTTACGAAACGGGCCTGCATCAGACTTTCGATATCCTTGGCCCCGCAATAGCCCATTCCGGCACGCAAACCGCCTACCAATTGATGAATCACCTCCGACAAATACCCCTTGTAGGGCACACGACCCACAATGCCTTCCGGCACCAGTTTCTTAATATCATCTTCGGTATCCTGGAAATAACGGTCTTTGGAGCCTTCCTGCATGGCCTCAATAGAGCCCATTCCGCGATAGGATTTGAATTTACGTCCTTCGTAAATAATCGTATCACCGGGAGCTTCGTCCACTCCGGCAAATAAAGAGCCCAACATTACCGATGCTCCTCCGGCCACAATGGCTTTTACAATATCACCGCTATAACGAATACCTCCGTCGGCAATTACCGGAACACCTGTTCCTTGCAATGCCTCCGCCACATTCATCACAGCCGACAGTTGGGGGAAGCCCACACCGGCCACGATACGTGTGGTACAAATCGAACCGGGTCCGATTCCCACTTTCACGGCATCGGCACCGGCATCAACCAAAGCTTTGGCCGCCTCTGCCGTAGCCACATTCCCGACAATGATATCCACTCCCGTAAACTTGGATTTAATTTCTTTCAACTTATCAATCACCCCCTTGGAATGGCCGTGGGCCGTATCTATCACAATGGCATCCACTCCTTTTTCCACCAAAGCGGCCACACGCTCAACCGTATCGTGGGTAACCCCTACGGCGGCAGCCACACGCAAGCGGCCACGATCATCCTTACTGGCATTGGGGCGTGCCTTGATTTTGATAATATCCTTATAAGTAATCAAACCCACCAGACATCCCTCATCATCCACTACGGGTAATTTTTCAATCTTATATTCCTGCAAAATATCCGCCGCTTTTTCAAAATCGGTAAACTCGGTAGTCGTAATCAGATTTTCCGAAGTCATTACCTCCGATATTTTTTTATTCAGATTCCGCTCAAAACGCAAATCACGGTTCGAAACAATACCTACCAGTTTATTATTCTCGCGCACTACCGGAATACCTCCGATATGAAACTCGCTCATCATGCGCAGGGCATCAGCCACATATTGGTCTTCGCGAATGGTGATAGGATTGATGATCATCCCGTTTTCGGCACGCTTCACCTTTTGCACTTCATTGGCTTGCTGCTCAATGGTCATGTTTTTATGAATCACCCCGATACCCCCTTCCTGCGCCATGGCAATCGCCATTTTCGCATCGGTAACGGTATCCATCGCCGCCGAAATAATCGGTATTTTAATATCGATATTGCGGGTGAATTTTGTATTCAGGTCAACCTCGCGCGGAAGAACCTCCGAATAGGCCGGAATTAATAGAACATCATCATAGGTTAAACCTTCTCCAATTATCTTGTTTTCCATAATTCTGATAAGTTTTGTATTGTTTCGGAACTATTTATTATGCTGAACCTTAAGACTTAGACATCCCTCCGGTTTAGCGGATATTTAATCTGCAAATGTAAGGTATTTTTCCTTGCAAAAATCTGTGTAAAATCAAAGATTCAGTCGTATGTTTAAGGATAGCAATATCATAAAAAAACCGCCTGTATCAAATTGTTACAGGCGGTCATTATTTCTACTTTTTTAATCGTTTATCGAATCAAAGTAACGGTACCCCGTTTCTCAAACTCACGGCCGTCGCTGGTCGTAAATTTAACGTAATAGGTATATACTCCCTGTGGAGAATCAACACCCTCGTATTTACCGTCCCAGCCTTTGTTGATCTCATGCGTCAGGAATATCTCTTGTCCCCAACGGTTAAAGATGATAAAAGTATAATCTCGGGAGTTGATAAATACGCCACGCGGGTAAAAAGTCCTGTTATCCGGATTGGTACTCTCCGGTCGAAAAGCCGAGGGTACATATAACTTCGGCTTCTGCAAAGCCTCTACCGTATTCGAACGGCTGGTGTCCGGAGCCGGAAAATTATACGGATTTCCGCTCAAGCCCTCTACCGCGTGTACGTAGTATCCAAAAACCCCACTGGTATAAGCCATCGTCTCGACATTGTCGATAAAGTTCGTTTGGCTGCCCGGCAAATTTACAATTGGAACCGGATCCCATACGCCGTCAACACTACGGTATATTTCATAGGCCATCGGCTTTCCTAGGAAACCGCTATAGGCACTCCACTTCAATTCATTGGTCAAATCATTCTTAGCCGTTACCTTCAACAGCATCGTGCGGGCTTCTTTTGAGGTCAGCACATCTATTCCGCAACTGTCCACTACAATTACCCGGTAACGATATGACTTCTGACGCACCAGGGCGGTTGCATCTAAATAGGTCAGTGTCGGATTGCTGTAATTGGGCGGCAAGGTGGCTATCTGACTCCAACTGCCGGCATCCTGATTATATCGCTCTACGCGATATTGGGATACTTTGCCGGCGGTATCGGTGTGTATCTTCAACAATACTCCGTTGTTCTGAGGTAATACAGTGGCCGTACGAATATAGACAAACTGAGGCTGATTGGGCTTATTGGCTACCTGGCATACCGTACAGGAGGTACTGCTGCGTGTTCCGCTATTGTCACGGGCGCGTATGGTATAACAATAGGTGGAACCGTTATTCAGTCCGGTATGTACATAAGTCGTGTCCGTAGCCGAATTGCTGTTCAACAGTACTTGGGGGCCGCCGTTCTCACTCACATAAATATCATATTGAGATATGCCGCTGAGCATATTGATAAAGGAATTCCAGGTCAACGTTATCTTGTCGTCACAAATGTCTTTGACCGCATCCACATTTATGGTTCGCTGTTCTATAGAAAACAAACTGGTATTATTACAGGTGTCCATCGAGGCGATGGCATACTGATTATATTTTCCCGCTGTGTTACATGGCGAATTCTTTTGATCTGTATAGGTGATCGTACTGTCTGAATAAATCGTATCTATAGGGGTCCACGAACCATTTATATTGGTGTAAATAATAAAACCTCCAATATCGCCCGCCTGGCTGTAATCCCAGGACATATCAACAAATCCTGATGAATTTATCGATACGGAATCCAAGGTGGGTATATTGGGTGGTGTGTTATCGGCAAATGAGTCGCCATCAACACTGGATATGGAGGTGCAGCTGTATTGCACATCCAAGGTGTCAAATAGTGCGGTATCGGTTATCTCCACTCGATAATTTACCGTATCTCCACATAAGGATATATAGTCGGTGAAACTCGTGTTTTGCGTGGAATCCAAAAATGTCCACACTCCGGCAGGATATTCGCGATATACATGGTACCAGCCTGTGGAACTGGGCAATAGCGGATTGGTCAGTGGATTCCAGCTCAGGGCTGCAGTGCCCGGATTGGGTTTGTTTACCGTCAGATGAATACTGGCGGCCAGGGTGGAATCGGACAGGGCTTGATTGCCCGGACATCCGGCCAGGGTTCGCATCATATAATATACCGGGGCCGTATTGGCATTGGCTCCGCTGTGATGATAGGTACTTTGTTTGATATCGTATATACTGTCCAGCACGGTGTAGGGACCGGCGGCATTACTTGAGGTAAAAATACGATAGCTGTCAAAGGTGTTCATCGTGTCTTTTACCGGTGTCCATGTTAAATCTACATCGCCATTGGGCAATACCTTGGCACATTGTATTTGGGGCGGAGGTAAAGTGGGTTTGGGCAAGACTACAATGGTTATGGTAGAAATATTAATGGCCGGGGCGGGACAGAAATCGTCTTTTACTTTTAGTACAAAGTTATATACGTTGGATGTATTTCCACAGCCTACATTGGTCGCCAGGTGGCCGCAATCGGTCTGCCAGCAAAACTGGGTTTGTACGCCGAACACGCCTGTAAGCGGATAGTTCGGTCCGGGCGCCGGGGTCAGCGTGGCACAGGGAGGATTCAAACATCCTGTGGTCGGGCTTAAGGTCGGCTGACTACCGCCCGAAGGGGGAACAAAGACTCCCAGCTGGGGCCCGGAGGCCTCAATGCTCATTGTCTGAGGACTGCCGTTGGGCAGAAACTGAAAATCAGTGGCGCTCATATTAAAACATACGTTATCGCCGGCAAATACCGTATCAACAAAGGAGGTTCCGTTATTAAACGGGGGCGTTACATTCGGAGGGGCGTTAGTTCCGCAGGATAATAACACTACCTGCATGTCACGCCATATCTCCGCTACTTTGACACCGCATTTATAGGCCGATACCTTCGTGGAGGTTACATAGGCGCCCGTGGTATATGAGGTAAAGGAAATGGTTCCTGTGGTCGGGTTTACCGTGGCAGGGACATTATTGGGGTTTTGTGCTGTGCCCGGTAACGGACTCAGATAACTGTAGCCCGATGTATAAGGACTCAGCGGAGATCCTGTACTTAGTAAGGGTTGGCCCCATTCAAAGGTCAAAGAATCCAATTCCTTATCAAAGGCGTTATGATTATAGGTAAAAGGATAACCCGTACATATTACCGTACGCGGCACCTCGGCAAAGGTCGGGGAATTATCAAAACAAGGATAGGCATTCTGAGTACCATAAGGATACATGATTGCACGTATTCTAAAACTTTTAGAGGTGGCATTTACAATATTTGCCGAAGGGTTACGGCAACATGAACCCCAATAAAACATCCAGCCCGTGGCCGGCGGAACACCATTTATCTGAATCGGCTGCGATCGGTAGATATGTTCCTGACAAGCCCCCATATTTCCGGCGCCGTTACTCATTCCTACACAGGTAATATGCGGAAAATTCGGATTACTGTTACATTCCGGCGAAATGTCTTTTGGCCAGCCCGTTATCTCCGTCATCGCTATATTTCCGGCCGGACTGGTGCTGTTCATTGTAAGAGAGGACGGAAACTGTGCTGCGGGACTTCCGTTGGAAGTATAACACTCCCGGTAAATCTTCATCGTAAAAATATATTTACCGGCATTGGGCTGCCCCGCGGGAATACATTCCCAGGTAATCTCTCCACCCATATAGTGCGTAGCAAACAACTCATTGCTCATACCTGACACAAGCAATAATAACATCAATAGTTTTAGAATTATGGTTTTCATAGCGCTATATTTAAATTGATTTATTACCGAATCAAAGTAACGGTACCCCGTTTCTCAAACTCACGGCCGTCGCTGGTCGTAAATTTAACGTAATAGGTATATA
>CAYUAN010000270.1:0-6256 GCA_964442545.1 uncultured Prolixibacteraceae bacterium
CTACTATCCGGGAGCCAATGCCGAACAAGTTAAAGATCAGGTTACCGAAGTAATTGAGCGGGAGATTCAGACCCATCCTTTGGTGGATTTTATCAAGTCCGAATCGCGCCCCGGATTCAGTTACATCAAGGTGGATATGTATCAATGGGTACCCAAAGAACGCTTCAACCAGATATGGGATGAAATGCGGCGTAAGATAATGGATGTGCAATCGAAATTGCCTAAAGAAGCCAGTACGGTTCTTGTTAACGACGACTTCGGTGCGGTGTTCGGTATTTATTATGCCCTTACGGCCGACCCGGGATTTACCTATGCCGAACTGGAAGATTATGCGCAATTCTTAAAACAGGAATTAGCCACGGCGGACGATGTGGCCAAGATTCAGCTTTTCGGTGTGCAGGACCGTGTTTTGAATGTATATATTTCGGATGAAAAACTGGCCAATTCCGGAATTACACCCAAGGATATTCAAACAGCCCTGGCTTCGCAAAACCAGTTAATCAATCCCGGAAAAATTTACTCCGGAAATTTTGAGGTACGCATTGATGCCGAAGGTACATTCCAAACGGCCAAAGAAGTGGAGGATCTGATTATTACCGGAAAAGACGGAAATCAAATTCGCTTTGGAGACATCGCCCGGATTGAGGAAAATTACAAAGATCCCGCAACTCAAAAGATGTTGTTAAATTCCTTGCCGGCTATCGGTATCGGATTTTCTACCCGCGACGGTGGCAACTCGGTGGTTGCCGGACAGAGCATCCGAAAAAAGCTGGATGAAATTTTACCCTTGCTTCCTGTCGGAATCGAAATGAATAATATCTATTCGGAAGACCAGGTAGCCCTTCAGGCGAATAGTGATTTTATCACCAACCTGATTGAATCCCTGACCATTGTAATTGTGCTGATTCTCCTGTCGATGGGGGCGCGGGCCGGTATTCTGATCGGAACGAGTCTTTTATTTTCCATCCTGGGAACATTGCTGGTGATGCTGCCTTTCGGTATTGATTTACACCGTACTTCATTGGCGGCTATTATTATCGCTATGGGTATGCTGGTGGATAACGCCATTGTGGTAACCGACAATGCGCAGATTAAAATCAAAGGAGGAATGCGAAGGCGGAAAGCGCTGGAGGAAGGAGCTACCAAGCCTCAGTGGGGACTTTTGGCGGCGACTATTATCGCAACCCTTTCGTTCCTGCCCTTATACCTGGCGCCGAATAATACGGCTGAAATTATTAAACCGCTTTTTGCCGTTTTGGCAATTTCCCTGATGTTGAGCTGGATTTTCGCTTTGATTCAAACTACGGTTTTCGGTGATTTTATTTTGAAAGAAGCCAGTTCGAGCGGCGAATCAAAAGACCCTTACGATACTCCTTTTTATAAAAAACTGACGGCCTTTATTGAAAATATCGTCGCCCATAAATATTTGACCTTGATTATTGTGTTCGGAATTTTCTTCCTGAGCATGTGGTCGTTCAAATGGGTGAAGCAGGATTTCTTCCCGGCGATTAACAAGCCGATGTTTAAGGTGGATTACTTCCTGCCCGAGGGTGCTGATATGAAAGATGTGGAGGCGGATATCCGTAAAATGGAAGAATATCTGTTGAGCCGAGATGCTGTTACTCAGGTTTCGGTGACGCTGGGTGCTTCGCCCTTGCGTTATTATCTGGCTTCGGTTTCCTGGAGTCCGCGGCCCAATTTCGCCAATATTCTGATTCAAACCAAGGATTATCAATCGGCGGATTCTTTGATGCCTGTTTTCCGCGAATATGTGGAATCCAACTTCCCCGATGCCCTGTCCATTTTCTATAAATTTAAGGTGGCGCCATCACCTGACGCGATTATCGAGGCCAAATTTGACGGCCCGGATCCGAGGGTGTTACGCCGTTTGGCCGAAGAGGCGAAAGCCATTATGCGTCAAGAACCCAAAGCGATTAATATTCGCGACGGATGGGGGGTAAAAACCGCCAAACTGGCCCCGGCCTATTCCCAAAATAAAGGGCGGATCGCCAAGGTTACCCGTACGGATATGGCACGTGCCATGCAGCGGATCACCGACGGGCAGAATATAGGTTCGTTCCGCCAGGGCGATTGGGTAATGCCCATATTGCTGAAAGCACAAAATCGCGATACCTATAATTACGGAAGTATCGGAAGTTTACCGATTTTGAACCAGGAAGGAAATATTATTCCGCTGGAACAGGTTACCGATAGTATTCCCATACAGTTTGAAAACTCTTTCCTGACCAAGTATAACCGTCAGCTGAGTATTGCCGCGCAATGCGACCCGATACCCGGTGTGGGAAATACCGAGCTGGAAGGACTGCTGATGCCAAAAATCGAAGCCATACCGCTGCCGCCCGGCTATCGCCTGTGGTGGGACGGTATGTATTACAGTCAACAGCTGACCAATAAAGCGATTAACAGTCAATTGCCATTGGCCGTATTATTAATCATCACCATTTTGATGTTCCAATACCGCGACTGGAAAATGATTGCCATTATCATCCTGATGATTCCGCTGATTATGATTGGAATTACGGGCGCTTTCCTGGCTTCCGGACTCTTCTTCGGTTTCTTTGCCGTATTGGGTATCCTGGGATTGATTGGTATGGTGATTAAAAATGCGATTGTATTGCTCGATCAGGCGAATGCCGAGATTGATGAGGAAGGAAAAACGCAGTATGAAGCAATTGTAATTGCCGCCCGTTCCAGAGCGATTCCTGTGGCGATGGCTGCCGGAACCACGATTTTGGGTATGGCGCCGCTATTGCCCGACCCGATGTTCGGTGGTATGGCCGTGGCTATTATGGGCGGCCTGTTTGTGGCTACCTTGCTGACCATTATCGTACTGCCGGCTTTCTATGCCGCATTCTATAATTTGAGCAAGAAAAACCAAGGCAGAAAAAAGGCAGATAATGCAGAAGATGATGAATAAAACCAATAGCTAATAATAAAACACCTTGTCCACACATTGCGGAGAAGGTGTTTTGTTTTTGATTGAATTGTGGTGGTGTTCAACAACAATTACAAAGGCGGGCTGCTCATTAAAATGAGCTTTGAGGAACTATAAAAAAGTAATAATGAATTTAATAAACCGAAATAATTAAAAACCATTGCGTGCAAAAAATCCTTGGGAATATAAACAGGTGTGCACCATGCTTAAATGAATAATACCACGATAATGAAAAAGAGCAGTATTTTAATTTTTAGTGTTTTATTGTTTCTGGCGGCTTCTTGTTGCAATGACAATCAAGGAACGGAACAGAAATCCCTTGCAGATACGCTGATAAACGCGGATGCAACAGCCGGCAATAGTGAAGCCGACCGGGACGCCGGAGAAAAGTCGTCACAAGCATCGGCAAAACCTAAAAAGGAAGATCGGGTGCCCCCTATGCCCAAAAAGCCGGAACCCAAGCGCCGTCCGATAGCTAATCCTTTAAGTTCGTGGCAAGACAATGCACACAAACAGCGTATTATCGACTATGTTAAAAGCACCACCACCAAGGGCAGTAAATCTTTTATCGATTACGACCGCCGTATTGCCGTTTTTGATAATGACGGAACACTTTGGTCCGAGAAACCTACCTATTTTCAAATCGAATTTGTTTTTTACCGCATCAAACAAATGGCTCCGGAACATCCTGAATGGAAACGTGACCGTTTGATCAAAATGGCCATTAATCATGATTTGGATGGTTTGCGAAAAAAATACGGAGCGCCCGGCATCGGCCGTTTGTTGCAAATAACGCAAACGGGAATGACGCCTGCAGCCTTCGAAAAAATTGTGCGCCAATGGTTGAATAATGCCCGTCATCCGGAAACGGGGCAGTTGTACCGCGATATGGTGTATCGCCCGATGGTGGAATTGGTGGATTATTTAAAAGCCAATAACTTTCAGGTGTATTTGGTTAGCGGCGCCGAACTGGATTTTGTCCGGGCCATGTCTGAAGACATTTTTCATATTCCGAAAAATCATGTAATTGCCAGTTGGCAAAAGCTGGAATTGAAAGTAAAAAACGGCCAATATAAAATGATAAAAACGGCCGAACACCTCAATGTGATTGACAGCGAAAACAAACCGGTAGCCATTCAGCAGTTTATCGGCATACAACCGGTAATTGCCGTGGGTAATTCTGACGGTGACCTGGATATGCTGGCCTGGTGCGCGACCAATACTTTGAAAAATCTGCCCATTGTTATTCATCATACCGACAGTCTGCGTGAATGGGCTTACGATAAAGTTTCCAAAGTGGGCGTGGCGGATAAGATTTTAGTTAAAGCGAAACAAAAATCGTGGTTAGTGGTGGATATGGCTAAAGACTGGAAAGTAATTTACTATGGTACCAATGGAAAAAATCCGGCGATAAGCCAGAATACGGAAGAAAATGAAGCAAAAGATTAATTTACTGTTTTTGTTTGTACTGCTGTTTGCTGCCGCGGGCTTGTATGCCCAGGACAGTACGCAAAGCTGGGACAATCAAATGTATTTAGGAAATAAGATTAGTTTCGGGGAAGGCACCATGAAACATTCCCTGGAGCTTCAAACCCGTTTCCGTAATAATTTGCAATCGATGGACAACTGGTATATTGAATATGTTACCAGTCATTTAATCTCCGAAAATTTTGAAATCGTACCCGACCTTCGTTTCACCGTGAAGCCCACAAAGCTGGAATTGCGCCCCGGTATCGGCGTTTTGTATAAATACTTTAACGATCGTTTGCAATTTGTTAATCAGGTAAAATACCAGTTCGACTGGGCCAGCAAGGGTGAAAACGGACATGCTTTTCGTGAGGTGGTATTTCTGAATAAACGGATAAATGAAAAAATAGTGCTGACTACCGTTGCCGGATTTATTTACCGTTGGTGGCCTTCGTGGAATGGCTTTCAATACATCCGTGTGGGTCCCGGCATATCCTATAAATTAGATAAAAACATAGGTGTCAACTTCAGTTATTTCGTTGGAGTGGAAAATCGTAAAACAAATTGGTTATGGGCGGGTATTCCGCTGATTCAGGTGGTAATTAATGTTTCGAAAACCTACAAATACACTCCGGCTTATTACTTCAGTTTTTAATGCGTAATCCTATGAAATATCTTTTCCCCTTTTTGCTTGTTTTGCTCTTTGCAGCCTGCAATACCGTTGATTTGCAAAAGAAAGCCGAAGCGAAGAAATACAGTGATTACCTCGAAAAAGTATTTGATCCGGTACTGGATGAAGTGAATGATTTTATTCAATTTAATGTGCCTTTGGTTAAACAAATTGTGAATGGAGCGGTATCCCAAAGCAATGTTCAGCAATACAATCAGCGATTGGCAAAAATAAAAACGCTGGTTTCATTAAGCCAAAAAGCAATTGCCGCCGCCCCTGAGTTCGATAAGGAAATACAGTATAAAACCGCTTGTGTTCACTATTTGGAGGTGTGTGAAGATGTGTCGGCCAATGAATTTCTGCGTATGCAGGAGGCGCTTTCGGATACGGCGCAACAGAACGAAGATAGCTGGGTGGATTACGGGGCGCAACTGCTTTCCGCCTGGAAAAAAGTTTTGAATGCCGAAAACCACCTGAAAGCCGAAGCCAAGGCCTTTAACAAAAAGTATAAAATCAAGCCCGCAAAGGATTATAAAACAAATCCTGATGAATTTAAGGCGAGCTATGAACAGGTGTCGGACGCCTATCAAGAAGCCCGGAGAAACAACAGCGCCCATTAATCCGGCAACAGGAATAGCTTTCCGTGCGCATAATGTCTAACAAATATGTTTATGTAATTGATTGTCGTCATCCTTTCCGGATTTCTTCTGCATGACTTTGCGCATTGCTTTGCTTTCTTCCGTCAGTTCTTTGGTAAAGCGTTTCAGGTCGTTTATCAGCATATCGGCCATATCACGACTGAAGTTTTCTTTCACCACAATGCGCAGCACCTCCACATCTTCCGCATTGGCAGGCAGGGAGTAGGCCGGAACAATCCAACCGCGTTCGCGCAGTTTATCGGAAAGACGGAATACCGAAAATTCATCGCGGCGAATCACTTTCAATGCGATAATGGGTAATTTAATATCCTTGCTAACTAATTTCAGATTTCTGATTTTTTCAAGCCTGGAAGCCAGATATTGCGCGTTTTTCAAGCTTTGTTGCATAATGGCTTCGTAGCCCTTTTTGCCCAGGCGAATAAGGTTGTAATACTGTGCGATGACCATAGCGCTGCCGCGTGAGAAGTTCAGCGTATAAGTCGCTTCCTGCCTGCCGAGATAGTT
>CAYUAN010000271.1:0-4486 GCA_964442545.1 uncultured Prolixibacteraceae bacterium
TATATAAAGGTACGAATACCGTTCTGTATATTGGAGCTACTGGCTCTGGTGATATTCAATCGTATACATTACAAAGTGATGGAGGAAGTAATTGGATTGTTATAGGAGTTGTAAAATAGAAAAAAAGACTATGATAAAACAGATAAGATATATAGCCCTATTACTTTTATTGCCTGCGTTTAGCTATGCCCAGGTAGTAATATCGGGTACCGGAGAAATAGTAGCGGCGGGTGATGCCAATATCATTCTTACCGGTGACTGGACCAATAATGCGACTAATACTGGTTTTACGGCTAGTGCGGGTACAGGACTTGTTTATTTTCATTCTTCTAATGCGCAGAGTATTGGGGGGAGTAAGAAAACAACCTTTGGAAAATTTATGTTACGAAATTCAAATAGCGCAAGTCTAACACTTGCTGCTCCTATTGAGATTACAGATGATTTAGATTTTGAGCAAGAAGGAATGTTACACGTGGGCTCAGGTTCAATTACATTCTTGGGCGATGGGAAATCTACAAATGCTACTTCAAATAAGCATATTGACGGGCCGGCAACCTATATCGGAGGTAACGCATTTACTTTTGATGTCGGGAATAATGGTAAATTGGGGGCTGTACGAGCTTATGATCCGGGAAGTGGTAGTGCGAGTATGACTGTTACGGCACAGTATTATTATCAGCAGACGATTCCGAGTAAAAATTCTGTAAGTTCACCTTTGGTTAAAGTCAGTGATGTGGAATATTGGCACGTAACTTCAACAACAAGCACGAATGTTCGAGTTAAGATTTATTGGAATGATCAGGGAGAGAGTGGGATACTAAATCCCGGAGACGGTTCTTTACGATTTGCAAAACTGAATGCTGGCACTTGGGAAGATGAACCCGCAGCAGTTACGGGAACAACAACCGGAAATGTAGTAACGAATAACTCACTAGACTTGACAGATTTATATGTAAGCTTTGGTTCAACGGATAATGTATCCAACCCCCTCCCCATCCAACTGCTAAGCTTTACGGCTCAGTGCCGCGATAATGATGTGTTGGTGGAATGGAGTACGGCTTCGGAAGAAAATAATGATTACTTCACCCTTTTGCGAAGCGATGACGCGGAGCATTATGAGGAAATCGGAACCATGCCCGGCGCAGGAAATTCAAACGAAATGTTGAATTACAGTTTTACCGACTGGAACGCCGCGGGCAATAACTACTACTATATGCTGAAGCAAACCGATTATAATGGCGAAAGCGAGACTTTTAATCCGGTATATGTGCAATGCGATAATTCGGAAGAGGTAAGCCTGCGCGTATTTTACGAAGGCGAGCAAGCTTATGCGCTCTTAAGCAATGCCGAAAGTGGCAGCAAATACAATGTAATGCTAATCGACCATGCCGGCCGTGTGGTATCGCAGGAAAGCATTTATGTAAACAGCCGTCATTTTTACAAGATTTCAAATTCGGGACTGGCCACAGGGCTGTACAGCATTATCTGGTTTACCGACGACGGCCGCGTTCGTTTGAACGAAAAAGTATTTATTAAATAGCAATTAATTAAAAATAAATTATAAACCACAATACTTATGAAAACAAAAACCACATTATTAGGAATGGCATTGATGGCCTTTATGCTTTTTAGTACAAGCTGCAGCGACGATACCGAAGATAAAGTTGAGGAGGTGTTGGGCGTGACTTTTACGGTGAATATTACCGGTGGCGAAACTTATAAATCAACCACGGGCAATGGAAAAATGGATGCCAATACCTTTGTTATTACCAGCGACCATGGTGATAAAGAGGTCTTTCTGTATATTTCCAAATTTGCCGAAGGCACCTACACTTTTGACGATACATTAAATCATGCGACTTTCACCTATGCAAAAAGCGATCCTTCAAAGATTTACAACTCATTGGAAAGCAAGCAAAGCTATGTGAAGATTACAAAAATTCATACCGACGGAGTTAAATTCGACGGCGAGTTCCAGTTTGCCTGCATGGATGCAAATAACAATACGGAAGTAATTACCGGTTCCTGGATTAATTTATCGAAAAAGTAATATCAATCAAGGCGACTAGTTAATGGTAATTCGGTTTTGAATCCGTAATAATTAAGCAAATACGAAACAGTATCTCGATATATTTATAGAAGGTAAAGTGCGGAAAGCAGACTTTAACTTTTACGCGCAAATAGCCGCCCATCGCTTTGGTATCAACGCGGTATATAAAAACGGTGATACGCGCCATGTGGACCTGGAGATAGAAGGAGACGAAGACGCTGTGCAAAATTTTGTACACTTTATGCGATCGGGCCCTTTACAGGCATATATCGAGAAATTCCGGATGGAAACAGTTACTTTTGTGAATATCCGGGGATTTACTTCCCCAGGGTACACAAAGACAAAAGAAATATAATAAAGCGTCTTTTCGAAAAGAAACAGAAGATTTAGTCGTTTGGTATTGAATTACAATTGTTTACAAAAAAGTGAGTATCGGATTGCCATTATTCTTTCCGCCAATTCATGACGTAATACCATGTTTAAAACTGATAAATAGCAGGAAATTGAATTTGCTGAAACAAATGATTTAGTTGTAATTTTGCACCCGAATACTTAAATAGATGGTCGAGTGAAAAAATTATTGTTTTTTACAGTGATTTGTATTGCTGCTTTGTCGTTTCAAACCCAAAGCGGGGTAGCCATTAGTGTCTCAACCACGGCAACGTCTGATGCTTTGGCTATTTCGGATGTACAATCGACAACCCATGGGATGTTGGTTCCCAGAATTACTGAGGCGGATAATAATTCTATCTTTTCTCCGGCAATAAGACTGATGATTAAATACAAAAATATTATTCCTGTTTTTAGTCATTGTTTGGTTGTAGTTACCGGCTCGGCCGTGTGTGAATAAACGGAAAAAGTATTGATTTGACACAAGAGGAGAACCCTAATTGAAAGGATTCCCTATGTTAAAGGATGTATAGAGTTTAAAAAAAATAAAAAAGTTGGTTTTTCTTTGAAAAAGATGTAACCATATCAGATTAATCACGTTTGAATAATAAAAATTAAGGAAGTATCAATGAAACATCATTTGGATATTTATATTGAGGGTAAGGTCAGAAAAGCTGACTTTAACTATTATTCACAGAGGGCGGCAAACCGCTTTGGCATTAATGCGGTTTATAAGAATGGTGATTCACGCCATGTGGATTTGGAAATCGAAGGCGATACGGAAGCCATAAATAATTTTGTGGAATACATTAAAAACGGGCCTTTGGAGAAATTTATTGAATCATTTCGTACCGAAAAAGGTGAGTTTGTGAATATTCAGGGATTTACTTCGCTAAGGGTGCATAAGGACAAGGAAAGTATGATTGAAAAGATTTTCGGAAAGAAGAAAAATTTTTATTAAACTATTATCGAGCCAAAAAAACAAAAGGCGGACTGAGCAGTCCGCCTTTCATATTTACTGTTCGATACCTTACTTAATCTTAATCATTTTCTTGAGTACTGCTTCTTCTTTCTTCGGAACTTTCACGCTCAAGATACCATCTTTATAACTTGCCTCGATCTTGTCGATGTCGATGTTTTTAGAGAGGGTAAATGCGCGCTCAAAGTCCTCAACATAGTACTCGCTGTGGATGTATTTGTCGTCTTCTTTTTTCTCGTCTTTCACTTCTTTGTGAGCCGAGATCTTCAATACATCCTCTTCAACATTCAACTCAAAGTCTTTTTTGCTGTATCCCGGAACAGCCAACTCGATTACATATTCTTTATCCAGTTCTTTGATGTTGGCTTTCGGAACAAAAGTACCTACAGATTTTTCAACTCTTTCCAGAAAATCATTGTTGAAAAACTCGTTCAAAATGCTTGGTAATGCTGATTGATTTTTTCTTACTACTAACATATCTCAGTCCTCCTTTCGTTTTAGTTTTTTATGTTTTTTTATGTTTTTAACTCGATTTTATCATCAAATTCACCCGCCCATTTTCAAATGCCATACCAATGCAAAATATCTGACAAAATTTCCCGCGCCGGTCTTGTAACTGTGTCAATATTACAGAATTACACTATTTTTGAAGTAAAAAACTGTAAAAATTTCAGTCCGGCCAGTCAGCAAATACACCTTTGTGCAACTCTGCGTCTTCTTCGTGCCCTTTGTGCCACAGCCACCTATTGATTTCACAGTGGTACACAGTGTTGTCCACAGAGGAACACAGAGAACCACAGAGAACCAATCAAAAACTTATATGCCCTTATATGCCTTATATGGTTCAATAAAAACTTTGTGCAACTCCGCGTCTTCTTTGTGTCCTTTGTGTAACAACTTCTTAATTTCCCTTAATTTCTTAATGTTAAAAATAATCATCGAATTGAACGAATTAATCGAATTGTTATCCTCGCGGTCGCTCGGATATTTCAGCCATAAAGGTCATCGAGCCTGTCGAGATGTTAGTCTTTTCTAATTTCTAATTTTTTATTCACGGATCCCCATTG
>CAYUAN010000272.1:0-8014 GCA_964442545.1 uncultured Prolixibacteraceae bacterium
AACCATTTTCTCCGTGGCTACAATCACCTCGCGGCCTTCCGAATTATAAGCACGCTCCAGATTGGTAACGATATCCATGGATTTTACCCCGTCGGTCATCGGGATGGCAATATTTTTATATTGTTGTCCCTGGGTTTCAAATACATCTTTTATTACCGGCAGGGTTTCGCGGGCGATGCGCTCGCTTTTCTTGCGGTAACTGTCGTACGCTACTTCGTAAACGCGCTGCACAATCTCATCGGGCTTCATTTGCATAAAGTCCTGCTCCGTGATGGGTGATTCGATACCGAGATTGGTAATCATTTCCATATTGAAGCCCTCGAAATCACGATTGTCCTGCGCATCATATACAATGCTTTCGATGGTGTCGTATATCATATTGGAAATATCCAATGCCAGGCGCTCGCCAAATAATGCATGGCGGCGTTTTTTATAAATCACATCACGCTGGGCGTTCATTACATCATCATATTCGAGCAAACGCTTACGAATACCGAAGTTGTTTTCTTCCACTTTCTTTTGCGCCCGTTCGATAGATTTGGAAATCATCGAGTGTTGAATCACTTCGCCTTCCTGCAACCCTAAACGGTCCATAATGGAAGCAATCCGCTCCGAACCGAACAAACGCATCAGGTTGTCTTCCAGCGATACGTAAAACTGTGACGACCCCGGGTCTCCCTGACGTCCGGCACGACCCCGCAGCTGGCGGTCAACACGGCGCGAATCGTGGCGCTCGGTACCGATAATGGCCAAACCGCCCGCTTCTTTTACACCGGGGCCCAGTTTGATATCCGTACCACGGCCGGCCATATTGGTGGCGATGGTTACGGCTCCCGCCTGTCCGGCTTCGGCAACGATATCGGCCTCTTTTTGGTGTAGTTTGGCGTTCAGTACATTATGCTTGATTCCTTTACGGTTCAGCATCCGGCTGAGTAATTCCGAAATTTCCACCGATGTAGTACCAACCAATACCGGACGGCCCTGTTTTACCAGCACTTCAATTTCATCAATTACCGCATTATATTTTTCGCGTACCGTTTTATACACTTTATCCTCACGGTCGTCGCGGATAATGGGCTTATTGGTCGGGATTACGGTAACATCCAGTTTGTAAATATCCCAGAATTCACCGGCTTCGGTTTCGGCCGTACCCGTCATACCGGCCAGCTTGCTGTACATCCGGAAATAGTTCTGCAGCGTGATGGTGGCATAGGTTTGTGTGGCGGCTTCCACCTTCACATTCTCCTTGGCTTCCAATGCCTGATGCAGTCCGTCGGAATAGCGCCGGCCCTCCATTATACGGCCCGTTTGCTCATCTACAATCTTAATCTTGTTTTCCATCACCACATACTCCACATCACGCTCGAACAGGGTATAGGCCCTCAAAAGCTGATTCATTGTATGTACCCGCTCCGACTTCATGGAAAACTCGCGCAACAATTCCGATTTCATCTCAGCTTTCTTATCCGCCGGCAAATCCGATTTATCGATATTATTCATATCCATATTCAGGTCGGGCAGGATATAGAATTTGTCATCACCGGTCATTTCGGTAATCATATCAATTCCTTTATCGGTCAGCTCAATGGAATTGTGCTTCTCTTCAATCACAAAATACAGCTCATCATCAATGATGTGCATATGCTTGTTTTGCTCCGCCATATAGTGATTTTCGGTTTTTTGCATACCGGTTTTAATTCCGGGCTCGCTCAAAAACTTAATCAGCGGCTTATTTTTTGGCAGTCCGCGATAAGCGCGGAAAAGCAGTTTGTACCCTTCTTTTTGTTTGTCTTTATCATCGCTGGCAATCAGCTTTTTGGCATCAGCCAAAAGATGGCTTACCAATTGACGTTGGGCGCTGTACAACTTCTGTACATAGGGTTTCAGCTCGTCAAATTCCTGATTGTCGCCGCGTGGTGTAGGGCCGGAAATAATCAAAGGCGTACGGGCATCGTCAATCAATACCGAGTCCACCTCATCGACGATGGAGTAATTATGTTTGCGCTGCACCAGTTCCTGCGGCTCGGTGGCCATATTATCACGCAGATAATCGAAACCGTATTCGTTATTTGTTCCGTAGCAAATATCGCAATTGTAAGCCCGGCGGCGTTCTTCGGAATGCGGCTGATGCTTGTCGATACAGTCCACACTCAGTCCGTGAAATTCGAAAAGCATACCCATCCATTCGGAGTCACGTTTGGCCAGGTAGTCGTTTACCGTAACCATGTGCACCCCGCGGCCCGGCAAGGCGTTCAGGTAAACGGGCAGCGTAGCGACCAATGTTTTACCCTCACCCGTGGCCATCTCGGCGATTTTACCTTTGTGCAACATAACACCACCAATCAACTGTACATCGTAATGAATCATGTTCCAGGTGATGCGCGTACCGCCGGCAGTCCATGAGTTGGCGTAAATAGTTTTATCGCCTTGCACATTCACATTGTCGAAACGTGTGGCCAAATCGCGATCGTGATCCGTGGTGGTTACTTCCAGTTCTTCGTTTTCCGTAAAGCGGCGGGCGGTTTCTTTTACTACGGCAAAGGCCTCGGGTAAAAGTTTATCGAGGATCTCCTCGATCTTATCCGTTATCTTATCATCTATTTTGTCAATTTGCTGCCATAAAGCCTCTTTCTCGTCGATATCCATTTGCGGATTTTCCTTGATTTGGGCTTTTAATTGGGCAATCTGATTTTGTTCTTCGCGGATATAGTCGGCAATTTGTTTTTTAAATTCCTGAGTTTTAGCTCGTAATTCATCATTGGATATATCGCGGAGTTGCTTTTCAGCTTCATGTATTTTATTGAGATAAGGGAGCACTTCCTTGATATCCCTGTCTGATTTCTTTCCGAAAAGTTTACTAAAAAAACCTAGCATATTATTGTGTATTTCTTGATTTTCGCAAAAGTAACGTAAATGTGTCTATATGATGCATATTTTTTCCTAAAAAAGCTTAGGCGACAAAAGCAGCCTATTTAAAAAAAGAAAGGGACTCTTCGTCCCTTTAATATCTTGGTGCTACGAGTGTTTAATACTCGTCCTCATGAAAGAAAAAGTCTTCTTTTGAGGGGTAGTCGGGCCATAGATCCTCGATGTTGTCATAAACTTCACCTTCATCTTCAATTTCCCTCAAGTTTTCAATAACTTCCATTGGCGCTCCTGATCGTAAAGAGTAGTCAATCAGCTCTTCTTTAGTAGCCGGCCAGGGAGCGTCCTCCAGTTTCGATGCAAGTTCTAAGGTCCAATACATAGTCGCATTTTTTTTGTTTACAATTTGCTGCAAAAGTATATTTTTTGCTTAAAAAAGCAAGAAAAAATATTTTTATTTTCTGTTAGTTGTAACTATCAGAAAATCAATATTAAGAGTGGTGGTGTCCAAGAAATTATTTTTTCGGAAGCCACAGAAGCTCGTCGATATCCAATTTTTTCGCGCTATAACGAGCCAATACAAAAAGGTAGTCGCTTAGGCGATTCAGATATTTCCCCACCAATGGCGGAAGTTCTTTTTCGGCACCAAAGCGCAGGCAGGCGCGTTCGGCACGCCGGCAGATGGTTCGGGCAATATGGCAATGTGAAATCATCGGGTGCCCGCCGGGCAAAATAAAGGCTTTGAGCGGAGGCAGTACCATATTCATTCGGTCGATATCCTGCTCCAGAAATTCCACGTCTTGCTCCGTAAGTTGCGGCATCTTTTCCAGAGATTTCTCCGAATCGGCCGAAACCATACTTTCGGCCACAAAGAGGTGCTCCATAATGGTCAACAGATTCTTTTTCGAAATCATATCATCGGCATAATCATATACCAGCCCGATATATGACTTCAGCTCGTCGATGCTGCCGTATGCTTCCACCTGCAAGTCGTATTTGTCCACTCTCTTGCCGCCCACCAATGAGGTTTTTCCGTAGTCACCCCCTTTGGTATAAATCTTAAATTCCTTATCGCTCATTTCTTTGTCTTTTTTATCATTAATACTCTTGCTCCGCAGCCACTTCCGCAAAGCGGCTTTGCGCACTGATAATATTCTCGTTGGTTTTATCCGAAAGCACCAGCCCGTCTTTCAGGCGGATAATGCGGTGTGTATGCTGGGCGATATCCGGTTCGTGGGTAACGATGATAACCGTATTCCCCAGATCATGAATTTCTTCGAATAAGGCCATAATCTCAATCGAGGTCTTCGAATCCAGGTTTCCCGTGGGCTCGTCGGCCAGAATTATGGACGGGCGATTTACCAAGGCCCGCGCGATGGCCACCCTTTGTCTTTGCCCTCCGGAAAGCTCGTTGGGTTTATGGTGCATGCGGTCGGTCAGTTGCACTTGTTCCAAAACCTCTGTAGCCCGCTCCATGCGCTCGCTTTTATTCAATCCGGCATATACCAGGGGCAACATTACATTTTCCAGTGCCGTGGCACGGGGCAGCAGGTTGAAGGTTTGAAACACAAAGCCGATTTCTTTATTCCGGATGTCGGCCAGTTCGTTGTCACTCAGCTGGCTTACATTCTTCCGGTTCAGGACATAGCTGCCCGAAGTAGGTGTGTCGAGGCAACCGAGGATATTCATCAGGGTGGATTTCCCGCTACCCGACGCACCCATCAATCCTACATACTCATTGCGGTTAATATCGAGGCTGATACCGTTCAGGGCTTTTACCACTTGTGTACCCACCTGGAAATATTTCTTTATTTCCCTTAATTCTATGATGCTAATATCTTCCGGCATGGCTAATTGTTTTCGTCATATTCATCTTTAGGTTTCAGGCGGTCGTCGTAGGGTTTTTGCTTGATAAAAACCCGGAACGTAAAAAGGGGTACGGGATCGTATCCTTGTGTTCCCCACGGGTGGCAACGCGCAATCCTTTCGGCGGCCATAGCACCCCCGCGGAATAAGCCGTAACGCTTTAGCGCCTCCAGACTGTAAGCCGAGCATGTGGGAATATGGCGGCAGGCAGCCGGAGTAAGGGGCGAGATTACATAACGGTAAAAATGAATGGGCAGACTGGCCACTTCAATTACTATTTTTCGCCCGATATTTTCGGATTGTTTTGCCATAAGGCAAAGATAGAATAAAAAAAGCCATCGTTTTCGAGATGGCTTTTTGTGCGATTAGGGAATGATCCCCCTATTAATCCACGATTAATTTTCCATAATAGACCCTGTCATCAATACGGAGCATAATCATATAAATGCCTTTGGCAAAATTGCTTAAATCAATGGCTTTACTGTGTTCTCCCTGAGGCAGGCGGGTAGTTCCGCTGCTGTAAACCAATCGACCGTCAGCCGAATAAGCGCTAATAGAAACAGCAGATTCCTGTGTTAAAATAAAATCGATTTTTGTGTATTCATTGGCGGGATTCGGGTAAATACTGCCAATACCGCTTTGGTTTGGATTTGCAGGATTTAACGCGTTGGGCACATCAACGGTCGCGCTTTGATACACCTCGTTTGTTGTGGCATTTTGAACAAAGACAATCGCTTGCAGATTGGAAAAGTTCTCAATATCATTACTGTTAAAGGTATATGATTTCGAAATGTTTACATATTGTCCTGAAGAAAAACTGGCATGGGGTGTTCCGTTGGCGTCAGGCAGCATCTTACGGAGGATATTATGAAAAATTACCTCTCCGTTAGTGCCTATATTTCCGGTTGTAGTTTTTTCCACTACGGCAATATGGATATTCATTGAGCTTGAAGGATTGGTCCATGCAGGAAATGGAAGTATGGCCGCGCTTACCGTAATCGTATTCCCGTTTCTGCTTATCTGGGGCGTAATACTCAGGTAGGCGGGTGCCAGATTATCATCAAACAGTTGCTCCGTATAATATCTGGGGTCAATATTTATCATTCCGTTCAGGTACATATCGGGTAAGGTGTCCACCCCGTATATATTGGCCCTTTGTTGTCCGTCAACTGTGCTGTACAGGTCTGTGGGCATGGCGTAATTAATGAAAGTATAATCGTTCTGATGATTAGCAAACACAGTATTCAAAGTGTCATACACCCCTTTACAATCAGTGGAATTTGCACTGGTAAATATCTCGTGCAGGGCTTTACGGGGAACAAAAACGCCTAAAACATTTATGGTTTTGCTTAAAGTATCATTATATGGGTTTTGGTCCGTGTGGCCGTTAATATTGTCGCACCATACTTTTAATGTATAGGTTCCGATTGTGGGGAACCAAAGCGAATCGTGGAAATACCATTCCGTGGAATACATCGGTAGATTTGCCCCTGACACATGCTCGGTTTTTACGGGGCCGTTATCAATTTTATAGTTTATATCGTATGAAGTAACGGTTACCGAACCAAAAGTCTTCAAAATACCCCTGATTTCCACTTGTGTATTGGATGTTTGATACTGATTGGTTTGAATGTAATCAATTCCAATATCGTACTGGGGGCGGGTACCGGGAATGAATTCATAGTATTTATTATCATAAGGTGTTTTCGATGTTCCGGCCAAGGGCGCGATATTAGGGGAGCCTGTTACCATAGTGGCCGAACTGCTGTTGTATTGCAGGCCGAGTGTGAGTCCGAATGAGCAACCGGATTTCGTACTGTTGCGTTGGTCAACAATGTAAATACGGTTGGAGGTTTCTTCCAATACCACACTCCAATAGGTCCAGCATTTTGATCCCAATGCCTGATTATTGTACGACGCCCAGCTAATCCATAGTTGGCGGTTAGGGGCGGTGCCAAATACCTTTTTGATTATTTTATCATTTGAACTCGTGCCCGTATAGCCCAAACCCCAGACACAGATGGTATTATCCGGAACATTGGCAGAGGGTATAGTGCTGTGATTTGCCGCGGGAATACCCGGGTTTGCGGTAAATGTTAGTAAACCTGTTGTGGAAACCCGGTAGCTGGTAACAGTATTTCCGTTAAAAGTAAAATTAAAAGGTATGGTTTGCGATGATGTCCAGGCGGGATGTGAAGTCGGTTGAATATCGGTCCAGCCGGGCTGGTTGCTGAAGGGCTGTTCGTCGTCCCAGTTTAAGTTTCCCGGATTGCCGGAAGGAGTAATCGCCGGTGTGTTGTAGTAATACTGTGCCGGCATGCTTCCGAATAAAAGCATAATCGCAAAAAAGAGTAATGTTTTTTTCATGGGATTTGATTTTTGTTAATAGTTCTTATTGTGCACCGTAAAGTTATGAAATAAAATTGATTTCTGCCAATTTGTTACGGGATAAATTTCACAAGAAACAGAAAACCCTTCCAGAGTCTCACTGAAAGGGTTTTGTAAATTGAATTAATATTGTGGCGCTTTATTTTATTCCGCGCTCTTTTTTGATTTTCTCATAGGCCTCATTTACCTTTTTGAATTTATCTTCGGCGGCTTTGCGGTATTCTTCGCCCAGATGGCTCACCCGGTCGGGATGATATTTTTTGGCCATTTCGCGGAACGCCTTTTTCACTTCCGCATCACTTGCATCCGGACTAATCTCTAAAATTTTATAGGCCTCGTCTGTGCTTTGCACAAACATGGCTTTAATCGAATCGGCATCAGGCGGTGTAATGCCCAATTGCACGGCGATTTGGTCCAGCAGGCGCATTTCCGAATTGTCAATTACCCCGTCGGCCTGAGCGATTCCCCAAAGATAGTGCATCAGTTGCAGCTTGGAGTCATAGTCCATATAGCTGCGAATTTGGGCCGTAACTTCGTGTAAGGGAATGTCTTGTTTCAGAATTTCGCGCAGCATATGCAATTGCTCATTAGCTGCCGTAGTGCCAAACTGAGTCACTAAAAAGCTTTTGACATAGTTTAATTCTGATTTTAAAACCTTGCCGTCCGCTTTCATGATGGCGGCCGATAATACCAATAAACTCACCGCAAAATCACCACCGCCGGTTCGCCCGTGCGGGAGCTGTTGCACTTCTGTTTGTCCGTCAATCAATGAGCCCAGCCCAAAGCCGATTAATGCACCGATGGGGCCGCCAAAAGCCCAACCCAGTCCGCCGCCTATCCATTTTCCAAATCCCATAATTATATCTTATTGTAATTTTCGCGAAGATAATGATTC
>CAYUAN010000273.1:0-8869 GCA_964442545.1 uncultured Prolixibacteraceae bacterium
TGAACCTTTCTGCAAGCGAAACCCAAGCGCAGAAAACCGTCCTACCGGCACAGATTCCGCGAGCGCGCAGCGCGAAGCGGACTTAAACCGTGCCCAACCCAAATTTCTCCATCAATTTCCCGAGAAAAGAATCCCCCTTTGGAAAAGGAGGCCGGGGGGATTCAAAATTCAGAAGCCGGGGCCTCGACTCCGCTCGACGACCTTGAAGGCAAAAGTGCAAAGTAAAATAAGCGGGGAATTACTCCATAATCAAATCTTCCTCTATGCGAAGATTATCAATAATAAATTCCTGGCGGGTCGGGGTGTTTTTACCCATATAAAACGATAATACCTTTTCGATACCCGATTCCTTGGTCAGGATAACCGGATCCAGACGTATTGACTTGCCGATAAAGTGTTTAAACTCATCCGGAGAGATTTCTCCCAAACCCTTAAAACGGGTAATCTCCACACCTTTACCCAGTTTGTTTACGGCCTCCTGACGTTCTTCCTCAGAATAGCAGTAAATCGTCTCCTTTTTCGTGCGTACACGGAACAAAGGAGTCTGCAGGATATAAAGATGCCCGGCCTTTACCAGCTCGGGATAAAATTGCAAAAAGAAAGTCAGCAACAAAAGGCGGATGTGCATTCCGTCCACATCGGCATCGGTAGCAATTACAATATTATTGTAGCGCAAATTATCCAAATCCTCCTCAATATTAAGGGCCGTTTGCAGCAAATTAAATTCCTCATTGGTATAAACCACTTTCTTGCTCAAGCCGTAAGAATTCAGCGGCTTACCCTTCAAGCTGAATACCGCCTGCGTATTCACATCACGCGATTTGGTGATGGAGCCTGATGCCGAATCACCCTCCGTAATAAACAGGGTTGATTCCAGGCGTTGCTCTTTATTGGAATTATAATGGACGCGACAATCGCGAAGTTTCTTATTATGCAGACTGGCTTTTTTGGCGCTTTCGCGGGCCAGTTTTTTGATTCCCGCCATCTCCTTGCGTTCCTTCTCCGACTGCATAATCTTTTTGCGAATGGCCTCGGCCACTTCGGGATTACGGTGCAAGTAATTATCCAGATTGCGTTTTACGATATCATTCACATAGTTCCGCACGGTTTGTCCGCCCGGCTCCTATGCTGCGAGCCCAATTTGGTTTTGGTCTGCGACTCGAAAACCGGCTCCTGAATTTTTATACTGAAAGCCGCCACTATGGAAGTGCGGATATCACTGGCATCATAGTCTTTTTTGAAAAACTCGCGGATAGTCTTCACTATGGCCTCTCGAAATGCCGACTGATGGGTTCCGCCCTGAGTGGTATGCTGGCCGTTTACGAAAGAGTAATATTCCTCACCGTATTTTTTGGCTGCGTGCGTAAAAGCGAATTCAAAATCATCTTCCTCAAGATGAATAATCGGATAGAGAATGCCATCGTCGATATTCCGCTCCAGTAAATCGTGCAGGCCGTTTTTCGATACCACCCGTTTACCGTTCAGGCTCAGCACCAAACCGCGGTTCAGAAAGGCATAATTCCACAGCATCCGTTCGATATGCTCGGAGCGGAACTGATAGCCCACAAACACTTCCGGGTCAGGTGTAAAACGAATCAAGGTTCCGTTTTTTTCATCAGGGGTTTTCAGATTTTCCTCGCGCACCAACTTGCCATAATGGTATTCCACCAGTTTCGACTCGCCCTCGCGAAACGATTGGGCTATAAAATGTGACGACAGCGCGTTCACCGCTTTAGTTCCCACACCATTCAAACCGACTGATTTCTTAAAAACCTTGCTGTCGTATTTAGCGCCGGTATTAATCTGCGAAACACAGGCCGCCAGACTTCCCAAAGGAATACCCCGGCCGTAATCGCGCACGCTCACCTCTTTTTCGTGGATATTTATCTCGATATGCTTCCCGTGCCCCATCACAAATTCATCAATCGAGTTGTCAATCACCTCTTTTATGAGCACATAGATTCCGTCGTCCGGCGAGGCTCCGTCGCCCAGCTTACCGATATACATACCGGGCCGCAGACGGATATGGTCTTTCCAATCGAGGGTTTTTATACTGTCTTCATTGTATTGTGCTGACATATTATGGCGATTTTGCGCAAAAATAATTCTTTGCCTTTATCTCTTTAGGAAATCTTATTTTTTTTATCAACGAAAAAGCGTTAAAAACCCTGTATTGACAATAAATTCCACTTATTAAGAAATCAATACCGGGCTTTGCTGTGATTTGTTTTGGTTAACCCATCTATTTCTTCTTATGATAAGCCCGACTAAACTGATTATGGATTTTCAGCCGCTATTTAATTATCCAGCTCACATTAATTATCGCCCCGTCTTTGCTTACCAGAACACCTGAGCCCAAACTGCCTTCATTCACTTTTTTGAACATATCTCCGTCGCCTACCGTTTCGGACGAAATGACTTCAAACAGCACCCCCGACGAATCGAGTTTGGCATATAAGTCGGCGATATTTTGGGCAAAGGCACTTTGAATACCCGTAATAATAAACAGGCTAATCAGAACAGGAAAAATTATATGCAAAATACATCGGTTGAAAATAGTTGTTGTTTTTTTTGAATTGCAGCAAAGGTAATAGAGTTCCTTAGCGGCCTAAATCATTATCCCCGCCTGTTTATAATATATGTTCCATGCACAATAAATCTAATTTGGAACACCAGCTCCGGGCACTTAAAAAAACAAACCGCCCGCTCCGTAAGGGAGCAGGCAGTCTATCAAATCTATTCAATTATTAACTAAATCACGGAGTTCAATTATATGATGCCCTGATCCATCATTGCCTCGGCAACTTTCAGGAATCCTGCGATATTGGCACCTTTCAGATAGTTCACATAACCGTCTTCCTCTGTACCGTATTTCACACATTGTGCGTGGATATCGCGCATGATGTTGTGCAATTTCTCATCTACTTCCTGAGCCGACCAGTGCAACTTCATAGAGTTTTGAGACATCTCCAAACCTGAAGTAGCTACACCACCTGCATTAGAAGCTTTTCCGGGTGAGAACAAGATTTTATTCTCCAGGAATACCTCAATAGCTTCAGGAGTACAAGGCATATTAGCACCTTCGCCAACGCAGATACATCCGTTAGCCACCAAAGTCTTAGCATCTTCCTCGTTCAACTCGTTTTGCGTAGCGCAAGGCAAGGCAACATCAACTTTTTGCTCCCAGGGCTTTTTACCGGGGAAGAATTTTGCCTCAGGAAACTCGGTAGCGTAGGGCTTAACAACATCATTGTTTGATGCACGCAGCTCCAACATATAATCGATTTTATCTCCTGAGATTCCTTCCTCATCATAAATATATCCGTCAGGACCTGAAATGGTAACAACTTTACCACCCAGCTCGGTTACTTTCAAAGCAGCACCCCAAGCCACGTTTCCGAAACCGGAAATAGCTACGCGCTTACCTTCGAAAGTCTCGCCTTTGGTAGCCAGCATTTCTTTGGCAAAATATACATTACCGAAACCTGTAGCCTCAGGGCGAATCAAAGAACCACCCCAGTTCAAACCTTTTCCGGTCAGGATTCCGGTGTTCTCTTTACGCAATTTCTTATACATTCCGTACAGGAAGCCAATCTCGCGGCCACCAACTCCGATATCACCGGCAGGAACGTCGGTCTCAGGACCGATTAAAGAATGTAACTCCATCATAAAGGCCTGGCAGAAACGCATAATCTCGTTATCAGACTTACCTTTAGGATCGAAATCAGAACCACCTTTACCACCACCCATAGGCAAGGTAGTCAGGCTGTTTTTGAAAATTTGCTCGAAGCCTAAGAATTTCAAAATACTCAGGTTAACACTCGGGTGGAAACGCAAACCACCTTTATAAGGTCCGATAGCATTATTAAATTGTACACGGTATCCCAGGTTTACATTAACTTTTCCGTCATCACCTACCCACGGCACTTTAAACGTAAGGATACGATCCGGCTCAACGATGCGCTCGATCAATCCGGCGGCTTCCCATTGAGGGTTCTCATTTACTACGTCTTCGATAGACTCCAATACTTCTCTTACTGCTTGTAAGTACTCTACTTCACCCGGATGTTTTTTCTCCAGGTTATTCATTATTTGATCAACATTCATGATATCAATTTTTTTATTCGTGTTTTGGTTTTGTTGTATGGCAAAAATAGAAGGCCCAGATTTAGTTTATCAACTCGCCCTCTTGTAAAATTCCGCAAGTGAATTGATAAAAATCAATCTCATTTTATTAACCACTGATATAATGACAATTACAAACACCAAACCGGCTAGTTATCCAATTGTTAAGAGTTCTTAAAATCACTATTCCGCCCCCTTTGGCAAAGCAATTTTTTAGTTTAAAACAAGGCCATTTTTTTCTATCTTTGGAATCCGTTGCATTTGACAAACGGAAGTTCATAATTAGAATCACAAAAACCATATTACATTGTATAGAATTGACTCAAAAATTGACGCCAAATCAGAAAGCTTTTTGCAACAAAAAAAAGCTTTTCTTGCCTTAATGGATGAGTATCGCGAAAAGATGCAATCGGTTATCCACGGCTCATCGCCGAGGGCGGTCGAAAAACACAAAAAAAGAGGCAAATTGCTGGCCCGCGAACGCATCGATCTTTTGGTTGACCCCAATACGCCTTTTTTGGAGCTGTCCACCATGGCCGCTTACGGGCATTACGACAATCAGTTCCCTTCGGCCGGAATCATCACCGGAATCGGAATGATTCACGGACGCGAAACGCTGATTATCGCCAATGATGCCACCGTGAAGGGCGGCACCTATGTTAAAGAAACCATTAAAAAGCATGTGCGCGCACAGGAAATCGCGATGGAAAACCATCTGCCCTGCGTGTATATGGTCGATTCGGGCGGTGTTTTTCTGCCCGAGCAGGCCAATGTTTTTCCCGACCGTTTCGACTTCGGGCGTTTCTTTTACAATCAGGCGCGCATGTCGGCCATGGGCATTCCGCAAATCGCCATCGTGATGGGAAGTTGCACGGCAGGCGGCGCTTATGTTCCGGCTATGAGTGACGAAACCATTATTGTAAAAGAGCAGGGAACGATTTTTATCGGTGGCCCGCCACTGGTAAAAGCGGCTACCGGCGAAGAAGTGACAGCTGAAGAACTGGGCGGCGCAGATGTGCACACCAGTATTTCGGGGGTTGCCGACCATTATGCCGAAGACGATCGCCACGCCTTGCAAATTTGCCGCAATATTTTCCAAACCCTGGATCATAAAAAGAAACAGGTACTGGAGCTGAGTACGCCCGAAGAGCCCTATTACGACCCTTCGGAATTGTACGGTATCGCTCCCATCGACTTAAAAAAGCCCGTAGATGCCCGCGAGATTATCGCCCGCATTGTGGACGGCAGCCGCTTTCAGGAATTTAAGGCGCGCTATGCGCCGACCATTATTACGGGCTTCGCCAATATTATGGGCTTTCCTGTGGGCATCATTGCCAGCAATGGTGTATTGTTTTCCGAAACCTCACTCAAAGGCGCCCACTTCGTGGAACTTTGCGGTATGCGGAATATTCCGATACTGTTTCTGCAAAATATTACCGGATTTATCGTAGGTAAAGAATACGAGCGCAACGGCATCGCCCGCGACGGGGCTAAGTTTGTACATGCCGTAGCCAATGCCAATGTGCCCAAGTTTACCGTGGTGTTTGGCGGTTCGTTCGGCGCGGGCAATTACGCCATGGCCGGCCGGGCTTACGATCCGCGACTGCTGTTTATGTGGCCCAATGCCAAGATTTCGGTTATGGGCGGCGAGCAGGCTGCCGGGGTGTTGATTCAGGTGAAACAAGACCAATTGCGCGCCCGGGGCGAAGAGATGAAGGCGGAGGATATCGAAAAGCTGCGCAACAGCATATTAGAAAAGTATGAGTATGAAGGCTCGGCTTATTACAGCACCGCCCGTTTGTGGGACGACGGCATCATCGATCCGGTGGATACCCGCCGTGTGATTGCTATGGGCATCGCCATGTCGCTGAATAAACCTTTTGATAAAACGGATTATGGAATATTCAGAATGTAAACCGGGGCTTTGATTTTAACTGAAAACTATAAAGCATTCCGGTATTGAAATCAAACACATTATTTCAAATCACCATGAATTAAACAGAAGAAACTTATGAAAGAATATACCACCATAGAGTTGGAAGTAAAAGACGAAGTAGGCACCGTTTGGCTGAACCGGCCACATATACACAATGCCTTTAATGAGGTTATGATTGCGGAGTTGATTGAGATGTTTAAGGAAATTGACAAGCGGGATGATATCCGTATTGTGGTGCTTCGCGGCAGGGGAAAATCATTCTGTGCCGGCGCCGACCTCAATTGGATGCGTGACGTGGCCAAATACACCTACGACGATAATTATAAGGAAAGCCTGAATCTCTCGCTTTGCTTCTACGGCATCTATACCTGTAGCAAACCTACCATTGCCGTGGTGCACGGAGCCGCCATTGGCGGGGCCAACGGATTGCTTGCGGCCTGCGACTTTGCCTATGCCGATAATAACACCACTTTCTCGCTAAGCGAGGTGAAAATCGGAATAGTGCCCGCCTGCATTTCGCCTTATGTTACCAAACGCGTGGGCGAATACGGTTCCAAAGAACTGATGTTGACCGGAAAACGTTTCAAAGGGCCCGAGGCCGCGCACCACCGTCTGGTAAACAAATCACTGGACCATGCGGAACTGGAACAACATCTGCAAGAGGTAATCGGCCTGCTGAAAACCAGCGGCCCCAAAGCGATGAGCCATTGCAAAAATCTGCTGTTCGATATTTCCAACAAACTGAACCTGGATGAAGCCGTGGACTACACCGCCAAAATGATTGCCGATATCCGGGCCTCGGAAGAAGGCCAAGAAGGTATGGCGGCATTTTTGGAAAAACGAAAACCTAATTGGTTGAAAAGTTAGAATTCAACTATGGAAATTGACAAGTACAATACCGAATATATCTCTTGGATAAACGAGCTTAAAACTCTTATTCAAAAAACGCAAATTAAAGCATCAATTGCTATTAACAAAGAGCTGATTGAGTTATATTGGTCTATTGGAAAATCTATTTCCCAAAAAATCAAAAATGCAAAATGGGGGACTTCCGTTATCGAGAAACTATCCAAAGATTTGAAACTCGAATTTCCAAATCAAAAAGGCTTTTCAAGAAGCAATCTGTTCTCTATGAGGAAGTTTTACGAATTTTATTCTGATAATAATTTCTCTGATGAAAATATCCAACAACTTGTTGGACAAATTCCCTGGGGGCACAATGTGCTAATAATCACTAAAGCGAACAACATCAATGAAGCTCTGTTTTACTTAAAAAAAACGATAGAAAATAACTGGTCGCGTTCGGTATTAATGCATCAAATCGAGTTGAATTTTTATAACAGGCAGGGTAAAGCCATAACAAACTTCAAGCATACATTACCTGCCCCGAATTCAGAATTGGCACTTGAGACATTAAAAGACCCTTACAAGTTTGATTTTTTAACACTACAAGAAAAAGCAATTGAGAAAGATATTGAAGCTCAACTTGTAAAGCATATTACATCTTTCTTGCTTGAATTAGGCAAAGGTTTCTCATTCGTTGGCCAACAAGTTCCAATTTCCATTGATAATCAAGATTATTATATTGATCTTCTTTTCTACCATATTAAGTTAAAATGCTATGTTGTCATTGAACTAAAAGCTATAGAATTTAAGGCTGAATTTGCAGGCAAAATGAATTTATATTTATCTGCCGTTGATGAAACCCTAAAAAGTGAAAACGAAAATCCAAGCATTGGAATTTTGTTATGTAAATCAAAATCAAAAATAGTTGCGGAATATGCCTTAAGGGGCATGACGCAGCCTATTGGAATAGCAGAATATGACCTTAGTAAAGCAATACCAAAGCAAATTAAAACCGAGTTACCAACAATTGAAGAAATTGAAACAGCTACAACGCAAGCTGTTTCTCAATTAAAGAAATAAAACAGAATTATGAAACTATTCAATAAAATACTCATCGCCAACCGTGGAGAAATAGCCGTGCGGGTAATTCGCTCGGCACGGAAACTGGGCATACAAACGGTGGCTGTTTATTCCACACCCGACGCGGATGCCTTGCATACCAAAATGGCGGACGAGGCCTACCTTATTGGCGGACAGGATTTGAGCGACAGCTATTTGAATGTGGCCAAAATTATGGAGGTGGCCAAAACCTCCGGTGCCGACGCTATTCATCCCGGCTATGGCTTTTTAGCCGAAAACCCTGAGCTGGTAAACGCCTGCGAAAAAGAAGGCATCAGTTTTATCGGGCCCTCGCTGCGTGCCATCCGTTTGATGGGAAACAAGGTGGAAGCCCGCGATTTTGTCAGCAAATTGGGAACACCGATGACCAAAGGTGCCGTTGGCTCGCATAAAGATTTAATCGAAGCGGCTAAAGATATCCCTTTGCCTATATTGGTAAAGGCCGCGGCCGGCGGGGGCGGAAAAGGAATGCGCATCGTTTATAATCTGGACGAGCTGCAGGAAACCATCGAAGCCACCAGCCGCGAGGCGAAGGCCTATTTCGGGGATGAAGAGGTTTTTATCGAGCAGTATATTGAAGAACCGCGTCATATCGAGATTCAGATTATGGGCGACAAACACGGCAATGTGGTTCACCTCTACGAACGCGAGTGTTCCATTCAGCGTCGCTACCAAAAGATTATTGAGGAAAGCCCCTCGCCCACCCTGGATCAGGAAACACGAGAAAAGATGGGAGCGGCAGCCGTGGCCATCGCGCAAGCGATTGACTATGACAATGCCGGAACCATCGAATTTTTGGTAGACAAAAACCTGAACTTCTACTTCCTGGAGATGAATACCCGC
>CAYUAN010000274.1:0-4179 GCA_964442545.1 uncultured Prolixibacteraceae bacterium
CGCGCTCCCAAATTGGCCCATAGCCAAAAACATGCTTGTGGCTGATAAGACATTCAGTATCCCCAAAAGCGCACCACCACCAATAGACGCCCAGTGCACAGGCGTCGGTTTACGGATTTGATGCACCACCATAAAGATAATGGCGGTAATCAGGGAAATAGTAAACAATACGCCCACAAAGAGAATCTCCTGATTGATATCATTACCTGTGCCCGGAACATGGGTTACCTTAATCCACTTCATCAAAGTGTCATTGGCGCCTGAGATAAAAAAAATGATGGCAGGCAAAACCAAAAGTTTCAGGTTTAATCCTGTACTTTCCTTCGACTTAAATATCAAGTAGAAAGAAAGTAAAGCAAGTCCCAAACCGGTCCATTTCAACGCGTTCAGACTTTCATTTGCATAAAGTGCCGCACCCGCAATCACGGGAATTACCACCGACATTTTACTGGCCACAGCCGTAATCGCCACACCGGATTTTTGCGCGGATAGCGCATACAAATAAAAGGAAACCATAAACATGATACCGAGCGCTACCGCCGGGCCAAACCACGATTGGGAAGTCGCGTCAAGGATGCTTTCGTTGCCATTGTATATCAGCAGCGAGACCGATGCCGCCACCAAATAATTAACAACAATCGCTTGCAGATTGTCCACCTCCCACTTTTCGAAATAGCGAAAAAGAATAAAAATGGAAACAAAGCTGAGAATAGCAAAAATCAGGATAAACATAGTAATAGTCTACTTTTGATAATATAAAATGGTGTCCTTTCCGTAGCGGCAGGAGGCATGAAAACGGGCGTCAATCTTTGGCGCGGCCAATCCTTTACCGAAACTCTTATCGCCCACCAATACACGTGCCTCATCCCAAAGATTTTCATCAATAAAAGATTGTAAAAGCATATGCCCTCCCTCAATCATTACGGATTGTATTTCCATTTCATAAAGACGGTCGAGTATCTGTTTATGCAGATTTTTACTGAAATCGGTATAAATATATTTCAAATTCGAACGATCCACTTTAGGTTCCTCTGTAAAAACCAAAGTATAAATCGAATTATCAAAAAGGTGCAAATCATCGGGCAAATCCATTTTACGACTAACCAGAATACGTACCGGATTATCGCCATACCACTCGCGGGTGCTAAGCTGCGGATTATCATTCAAGGCGGTAACACCACCCACCATAATGGCGCTTTCCTCTGCCCGCCATTTATGCACCGGCATTTTCAGGTTAGTGTGGGTAATCCAATTAATCCCGATAGGGTCGGAGGGTTTACGAATCACATCAATATAACCATCAAGGGTTTGCGCCCATTTCAGAATAATGTAGGGGCGTTTTTGCTCATGAAAAGTAAAAAAACGGCGATTCAAATCACGGCTTTCTTGTTCCAGGACACCTACTTCCACCTCAATTCCCGCCTGGCGCATACGCTCAATCCCTTTGCCTGCCACCTCGGAAAAAGTATCCATACAACCGACAAATACACGGGGAATTCCCATACGTACAATCAACTCGGAGCAAGGCGGTGTTTTTCCGTGATGCGCACAGGGTTCCAGATTAACATAAAGCGTGGAATCTTTAAGCAATTTCTTATTATGTACGGCATTAATGGCATTTACTTCGGCATGGGCCTCACCATATTTACGGTGATATCCTTCGCCGATTACCTTATCTTCATGCACAATCACACAGCCGACCATGGGGTTAGGGGCTACCTGTGTACGTCCTTTGGTGGCCAGCTCAAGGCATCGCTGCATATATTTTTCGTGCATATTCATTATCTGAAATGATTTAAGTCCGGTGCACTTTTTTCATTTTCATGTTCCGTGTCGATTCCGATGATATCCATATAAGCAAAATAGATCGCGGCAAAAGTTACCGGAATGGTAAAAAGCAAACCCACTCCCAGCATTAAAGCACCGGAGGCATTTAGCAAAAAGATAAAGAGACCGAATTTGGCCATCTCCCAAAACTGTTTCCAAACTACCTGTGTACTCGAACGCAATGCGCTGAAAAGCTCTAATTGTCCGAAAATCACCAAAGGCAATGAAAAAATCAGGGAAAGGGAAATAATCAGGCCGGGCAATACAAAAATCATGATTCCCAGACTGGTCAGAAACATAGAGGCCATAGCCACCGTCATAACCGGTAACATAATACGAAATCCGTCGAAGAAATTTTCAAAACGAAAGGGCTTTCCGTTGACCAGACGATGAATAGCCAGATAATATCCGGCATTCAGCGGTCCGCTAAATAAAAACTGCAAGAAACTGCCGTTTTCGCCCAGACGATAAACCAAAAGCAGAAAAGCCATATAGATAAGGGTATAAACCGCAAAGGGTGCCAAATGACGCTTTACCAACTCGACCGCCTGCGCAAAATATACCGAGCTTTGCATCCGGTAACCGCGGCTGTTGAGGTATTCCACACGTTCGATGGTGTTTTTTCTGTTTTGCATATCGCAGCAAAGTTACTGATAAAAATATTGTTCGAGCCGCCGCCCGACGTCCCTATGCAAAACACCCGCAAACCAATGGCTCACGGGTGTTTCGTGTTTGAAGAAACTATGCCTAGTTATCTTTCATTACATTATCGTCATACTCCGTTTCAAACTGAAGTTTATGATATGCTTCTTCCAAAGCAAGTTTTTGAAAAAGATTTTTGGTTTCTTCCGTGGGTGCCATTTTTGCCAGGCTCATATAAAGCTTATAGGCGGCTTTTTCTTTATTCATCACTACCACCAAAGCGTCCTGATAGCTCATATCGGGAGTTGCTTTTACGGGCACCAGGTAATCCGAAATTTTCAAATCGGTTACTTCCGAATCGGGCAAGGCAGCCAAAGATTTCTCTTCTTTGATTTTCATCAACTTGGCCTTATGCCCCATTTCCTCTTTTACGAATTCCAGGTAAATCTTTTTGATATCGGCACGTTTTGCCTTTTCAGCCAGTTCGCTGTAAAAATCTATTGCCTCTTGTTCCTGGTCGATGGCGAAATCCAAAATTTCGTCAACTGTCTTAAAGTTATCCATCATTAATATTTTTTAAAGTTAGAATTTTTCTACGTGAATTTGTCCCTCGGGATTTTTGCTCTTATGCCACTCCGTGAATCCGTCTTTTTCCAATGTCTCAATCATATCGGAAATCATACGCGGATTACCGCAAATAAACACATGGGTATCGTCCGGTGTCGGCTTGGCGCCCCAGGTTTCTTCCATAATGCCTTTATTCCACATATCCTGGATAAAGTCCACATGGCCGGGCCATGGTGTCATTTCCTTTTGCGGCTCGGTAATGGTCGGGATATAAGTGAAATTGGGCGCGATGGTTTGCAACAACTGCAATTCGGAAGAATAGCCCAAATCCCAGGAATTGGAAGCTCCGTGAATTACAGCCACTTTCCCGCCCCGCTGCAAAGCGTCGGTACGCAGCATACTCATATAAGGCGCTACTCCGGTTCCGGTAGCGATAAGCACAATATTTTTATCGGCAGGAACCTGATCCAGGGTAAACATTCCCACGAATTTGGTTCCGATACCCACACGATCGCCAATTTGCAATGCAAACAGACGCGGGGTGAGTGCTCCGGAATGTACCAAAGTGATATAAAACTCCAAATACTCTTTTTGCTTGGACGAAGAGGCAATCGAATATGCCTTGCGAATCATCTTATTGGGATCCAGCTTCTCCGGCTCCTCGGTTGCCTCGGGCACACGCGGATGCGATGCGGGCAAATATAATGCACAAAATTGTCCCGGTTTGTAATCGGGCAACTCCCAGCCATCAGGGGCAATACGGAATATCTTCATTATGGGCGATACTTGTACTACCTGTGTTACTATTCCATTTAGTTCGTTCATTTTCTTATCTTTAATTATAATGTTTCTGTTTTTTTATCATTCAATTCCTGAAAAATGCCGCATAAACTGTATGCGCTCGTAAGCGGCCGTTTCCCGGGTTTTGTCGTAGGACATCAAACCCCTGAAATCGTCCAATTTATCGTAATTATGTTTCGCCATCCACGCCTCCAGCTCGGCAATCATCGATTGCAAATGCTCGGGGCCGTTTTTGTAAATTACCGACGCAATTTCCACCACCTTGGCACCGGCCAGCATTTGCTTTACAATATCGTTTCCGCTGTGTACGCCCGTTGATGCCGCTAAATCTATTTCCACAAA
>CAYUAN010000275.1:0-2078 GCA_964442545.1 uncultured Prolixibacteraceae bacterium
TCAACCCGCCGCCGGTTTATCTTCCGCCGGACACAGCACTCTGTAGCGGCGATTCGCTGATACTTGACGGCGGCAGCGATACCAGCATGCTCTATATCTGGCAGGGAAATGATACCGGCCGTTTTTATGTGGCCAAAGTCAACGGCTACTATATGTTGGATGTAATTGACACCAACGGATGCCAATCGCATGACGGTTTTACGCTGCAGTTTGACAGCATGCCCGAGATTGATCTTGGCCCCGACACCACGCTGTGCATTGGCCACGAACTGACTTTTAACGGGCGGGCACAAGGATATTATTTATGGCAGGACGGCTCAACGGATTCAAGCTATACCGTTACCGAAGCTGGGATTTATTATGTTAATGTGCGCAATGCCTGTGGCGAGGTATGGGACAGCACCGAGGTATTTTACGAAGATTGCGAACAGATAATCTGGGTACCCAATGCTTTTACACCGAACGGGGACCATCTGAATGATGAATTTTTGCCCTATGTGGAAAACGTCAGCTATTATCACCTGTATATTTTCAATCGCTGGGGAGAACTGATTTTTGAAACTACCGATTATCAAAAAGGATGGGACGGCACCTACCGCGGAAAAGACGCCCCGCAAGACAGTTACATCTGGCGTATCGACTATAAGAATCTGTCGGGCAAATATTTTAATCAATACGGATTTGTAATTTTATTCAGATAATATGACTGTATTCAAAAAGCTTTTAATAAGTATTGCCCTGATATTTTTGTTTTCGGGCGCTCACGCACAATTCGGCATTGGTTTTCAAGCCGGCTATGCTTTTCAGGCCGGGAAAAATTCGGTGGAAACATATGTGAATACCAAAGAAGAGAATAATTCCTATTACACACAAAACAAGAAATTCAGTTTGGGCGGCGGATTTCAGTTGGGGGGTGCGCTAAGCTATGCTTTTCACGAAAACATGGGTGTTTATATGGCTTTGCTGTATCATTTCCCACAGGACGTTTTGTTTGAAGAATTCAACTCCGTTGTAGGTGTAACGGCACATAAGGAGCGTTATTTGTCGGCCTCACGCTTTTCGATGATGCCCGCGTTTCAGGTAAATACGGCTTTTGAAAAACTGAATACGTTTATGCGCTTCGGACTAAGCATAAACTTTAACAAGCAACAGCTGTACGAGAAAACCACCATCGACACTAATATTTATGAATACTACTGGGACTATGACGGCAAATCGAATCTGGGCTTTTTCGGACAATGGGGCGCCAGGTATCAGGCCGGAGAAAATGTTTTGATAGAATTGAGCCTTACCTACGAGGGTTTTCAGTTCAGCCCGGATAAAAACACCATGACGAAAGCGAAAATAAACGGCCGTAATATTAACCTGGACAAGCTGCCGGAGATTGAAAAAAACGTTGAATATGAAGAATGGGTTTCGGATCAGTATAATCAATATCCGGATGCGAACAAGCCCCTAAAACTGCCCGAACAAACATTCAGTTATCATAACCTGAGCCTGAATATGAGCTTGGTGTATCTTTTTTAAAGAACAGAAAGAAAACTCTCGAACAGACTATTTTACAGAAATAAAAAAAAGCATCACCGGACCTAAATCCGATGATGCTTTTTCAGCTATTTCTACCTTTCTTCTAACGAACCACCAAACGTTTCGAGACACTTTGCTCGTTATTGGTAATTCTGATATTATAAATTCCTTTTGCTAAACTCGGTTGCAGGTCAATAACGCGCTGCTCACCACCGTTAGAATAGATGCGGGTAAACATTATTCGTCCGGCCATATCAAAAATCTCCACAATTGCCTGCCCCGAGAGATTATTCAATTCCAGATGAAGCTCCCCGTTGCTGGACGGGTTCGGGTACAGATTCACAGAGAAATATTCTGTTTTATCTAATGACACCGCAACCCAATTAAAGGTTTCCGATTGACCGTTATAATCCACCTGCACCAAACGGTAATAGGATGTTCCTCCATAAGGATTATAATCCGTCAGATTGTAGTTGCGCAACACATTGGAATTTCCGGCACCTTTTACGGTTCCCACCTGCTCCACCTCTACTCCGTCGCGCGAACGCTCG
>CAYUAN010000276.1:0-3656 GCA_964442545.1 uncultured Prolixibacteraceae bacterium
CCGCGAACTTACGGAGCAAGAAATTCCCTATTTCGGTGTATGCCTGGGCATGCAACTTTTGGTAAAAGCCACAGGGGGCGAAGTGATTCCCTGTACCCAAAAAGAAATCGGTTGGTGGTCGCCACAGCAGAAACTCTTCAGCATACACCACTCCTACTCCTATCTCAGCGACCCGATTTGGGATAAAATCAATAACAACCTGCCCATTTTTCAACTCCATGGCGAAACGGTGGAACTTAGTCCGAAGCACCGACTACTGGCGGAAAGCGAAAGCTGTAAGAACCAATTAATACGCTATGGTAAAAACGCTTACGGAATCCAGGGGCATCTGGAGCTTACACCGGAAATGCTTAAAAACTGGCTGGAGATTGACCCCGATTTGCAAGAGCTAAACCCGGATGAGCAGTTGATTACATTTGAAGCGATACAAAAGGAATACACTATTGCGGGGAAACGGATGTTTTGGAATTTTTTGAATGGTTAAATGGTTCTATTGTTTATTGTTTGTTGTTTGTTGCCTGCCTGCCGGCAGGTAGGCTAAATGGCCTGCCTACCGTTAGGTAGGTTAAATTGCCTGCCTACCATCCCTTCGGGAGGAAATCCGGCAGGTAGGTTAAATTGCCAAATGGCCTGCCACCCTGTCGGGAGGAAATCCTACCATCACATCGGGAGGAAATCTGGCAGGTAGGTTGAATTGTTATGGCGCAAATCAAATTTATCGACCGTAGCCTTGCGAAGGTGGAAATCAAAAAAAACTCCCCCCTCTCCTTGAACCGGATAAATAATTCAAACAAAGAATCACCACCGGCTTCTATAAAAACTCCTCCGGTTCTTCGTCGATATCCAAAATGTCGGCATCTTCTACATTGCCGTAGGGTGTTTTATTACGCATACTGTAAAATACGCCCGCGTAGATAAAGAGAACCAAGGCAATCATATAGGCAATATAACCGAAAACCTTGATTGGGAACTCGGGCCAGAGGATTACCACTACGCCCAATGCGATATTAATAAAACCCCAAACCATAAGAACGCGATAATGGCTCATTACATTTCGCAACTGATGCGAATCGTACAATTGTATAGCACCGGCCACAATTAACCATATTCCCACAAAAGTCATAATAAAGTTATAGAGCAAAGCCGGTTTCATCATCATAAAAACACCGATACCAATATTAAATAATCCCTGAATGGTCCATACAATACGGCCTTGCGAACTGGGCGCCGTTCCTTTTTTATTGGCGTAAAATACAAATCCTATTCCCGACAGAACCAAGAAAATACCCAAAATAATTATGATGGTCTGATAAATGCTTTCGGGAACAAAAATAAAAATAGAACCAATTACCAATGCGATAAGTCCGTTTACCAATAAATTAACCCATTTATTTGAAAGTGATTGTGCTGCCATAGTACTGATTTTTTTGTTTCTTGATTTTCGTTCTGTAAAAATACATAAAGTCTTTTACAAAACCATAGCAATAAAATTTCGTGCTGCAATAATTCATGCTAAGCCGGGTTATTCCTTATAAATCTCTATTTTTGTCAAAACTATTTCAACTATGCGGCATACAAAAGCTATTGTTTTTCTGAGTTTTCTGTTTTTTTTCTTATTCCCGGGCTTTGCCGGGGCACAAAACATTTCCCTTTTAAAAATCTACGAAGACTCCATAATGCGTTACAGCAAAACTATTTTGCAAACAAAAGATGATGAACGGAAGGACAAACTCAACGAAAAACTCTGGTATTTTGTCAATAAAGCCGCCCAAAGCGAGGCTTCTATTAACTACGGTTTCGACACGCTGAACTATGTATCGGTGCTGACTTCCCCCGACAAAAAACTTCGTCTGTTTACCTGGACTATTCGCAGTCGTAGCGGCAAATATCACTATTACGGCCTGGCACAATCCTATTTGCCCGGATCAAAAACATACCGCATTCAGAAATTAAACGATTATACCGACCGGATTGGTTCGCGGGCCGATGCCAAAACACTCAGCCCTAAAAAGTGGTATGGCGCTTATTATTACCGTATTATTCAAAACAAATCAGGGTCGAGAACTTATTATACCCTGCTGGGCTGGAAGGGCTACGATAAAATCATAACGAAAAAAGTCGTTGAGATCGCCCTGTTAAAATCCAATGGCGATATAGTATTCGGTTATCCGATTTTCAATATTCGAAATTATGAATATGTAAAAAACAAAAGAGCCCGCCGCCTGATTTATACTTATTCGTCAAGAGTTCGCATGTATTTGGAATACGATAAACAAACCATCGTAATTGAAAAGAAAAAAAGTAAATCGAAAAGCCATGGAAAAACACGGGGCTTTACGGCGCAAAATAAGGAAGTGAAAGAAAAAGTGAAGGTAAAAACAATTACAAAACCCATGATTGTTGCCGATCGTTTGGTACCGCCCACTCCCGAACTTGAAGGAGTTTATGAGTTTTACATTCCCGAAACCAATGTTATTGACGGTTTATTATTTGAAAACAACCGCTGGAACTATTATCCCGATATCGATGCCCGCAACAAAACCAAAGACGAAAATGGGCAACAACCTAAAAAACAGCTTTATTACAATCTTTATTAATTTGCTTTTTATATTGATTTTGTTATATTTGTGGATGTTAAATATCTGTTTATTTATTAAATCCACAACAACATGAAAAATTATTTACTAATCGCAATCCTCAGTATTTTCATACTGATCAATCCAAACAAAGCAAAAGCCAGTCATTATGCAGGCGGAGAAATTACGTACACCTGTCTTGGCGGCTACACTTACCTCATAACCTATACATTTTATCGCGACTGTAGCGGTGTTGCCGCTCCCCAAGCGGTTAATGTCAATTTCAATTGCACCAGCAACAGCAGTATAAATTTTGTTAGCACGCTTTATAGAGTTGCGGGAACCGGACAGGAAATTACTCCTTCATGCCCTACAGCCCCAACCTATTGTTCCGGTGGTATTAATTTGGGTATTCAGGAATTTGTTTACCATGCACAGGTAACACTTCCGGCATGTAGTCACTGGGAAATGTCCACCAGTTCATGCTGTCGAAATCCGGCTACAACGGTACCCAGTAATACTTCCAACGGATGGTATGCCCTGGCCGTTCTGGATAACATAAATGCCCCGGGAAACAGCTCTCCGGTTTTTAGTAATAAACCTATCGTAATCGCATTTAATAATCAAAAGCTGGAATACAATCACGGGGTTTCCGAACCCGACGGAGACACTTTGATATTTAGACTAGTGGCACCCCTCACTACTTCTCCAACCACCAGTATTAACTATGGCTCACCCTATTCTTACAGCAACTTTCTCAGCTCCAGCATTCCTATTACACTGGACTCCATTACCGGCCGGATTGTATTTAAACCCAATCAGACATTGACCACAGTAACGGGTGTTAAAGTAGAGGAATGGCGCAATGTCAACGGAACACCAATGCTTATCGGTTCGGTCTATCGCGATTTGCAATTGAAGGTTATCAACTCAAGCAATCATTATCCGGTTTTAAGCGGCTTTATCACTAATGGCAGCCACCTTTTTAACCCCACAGACACGATCTACAATATAAACAAATCCGTACTGGACACCATCGATTTTAATATTGCCGGCTTTGATGCCGATACGGCCGGCGAC
>CAYUAN010000277.1:0-2907 GCA_964442545.1 uncultured Prolixibacteraceae bacterium
AGAGTATTTTTTAAATGCCGTAAATAATTATAATTTTTCTTGTCCTAATTATGGATTTCAAAGTTCTACCTGGAATTTTAACAAAATACAAAGTGAAATAGGTACATACCAGCGTCCAATCCAAATTGGAATTTATGAGCATTCGGAATGTTGCGTTGCTTATGATGTTGCTGCCAGTGAAATTGGTGTACATAATACGTATGTTGGAAGTGTTGAATGGATTTCATATACTCAGGTTTTAAGGGTATATCCGGCAATACCAGGTGGTGCTAACGGAGCTGCAATAAACCTCGAAAATCCACTTGGAGATACAGGGTATAATAGTAACGGGTCAGGTGGAAATTATTATGGCGGCCATCCTATAGAAATAACTTGGAATTCTGATTATTATAGCGGTTCTTATATAAAAATCAGTTATAGTTTAAATGGTGGGTATAATTGGACTACCATAACAAATAATACGGAAAATGACGGTGTTTATGATTGGTTGATACCCATAAGTTTAGAATCTTCAAAGTGTAGGATTTTAATTGAACAATATGATTATAATAATAATTTACTGGGTGCTGACGGCAGTTTTGGAAACTTTGCAATATATGCCAATGGTCAAATTGATTATTTGTCCCCTAATAATATTAATACATTTACACTTAGTCCTTCATATCGGTTATATATCCAAATTCAACAGAAGTGGTGTGCTGTAGGAGTAAGAAATATTACTTTGGGAGATGATTGGGATATTTATCATTATGATGATAATACCTTTACAAATATTGTAGCTTCATCTCTTTATGGAGGATCAACGGTAGATTTTGTAGTTATGAATGGTCATTATGCACCTTCACAAGATCGGGGTATTAAACTTAAACGCTATTCCGGAAGTACAACCGGATTTGCAAAAGTTGAATATGATAGTGGTAGTGAACCATTATCAACCGGTAACAATCTTTGCGGCTGGACAGGTGGTAATGTTGTTGAAATGCATGATGTTTATCTGGAATCCGGAACTTATGAGTTTGATCTTGAAATATCAAACGGATATACTGACCTTGGTTTTGCTATTTACAGCTCTACTCCAAGTTCTTATTATGCAGGCAGGTCTTCAAATCTGGCCATATCGGATAATGCTGGCGCCGGGGGGTATGAATCATTTACTGTTACCGTGGCCAACCCAGATTATTATGGCGTTTGTGTTTGGGCCAATGATGATGAATCTTGTGACTATAATATTAACATAAAATCAGCAGGAACCTGGACGGGTGCCATAAATAACGATTGGCATAACCCGGGAAACTGGGTTGCAGGCATAGTTCCCGATGCCACAATGGATGTGAGAATACCTAATGTAACAAACAAATGTTGGATGTATGGTTCAAATGCAGCTTGTAAGAGTTTGACAATAGAAGAAGGTGCTGGTAATTATTTTAGAATATATGACAACTCTTTGCATATTTATGGTGATCTGACAATTTATGCCGAACTAATGATGGATAATAGTAGTGGTTCAATAATAGTTGACGGCAATGTTTACTGGAACAATAATTCTACCGCCTATTTTACTGCTTCCACAGTGTTTACGGTTTCTGGCAACTGGTTTTTTAACACCGGTTCCAATGCACAACTTGCCAATGGAATGGTTTATTTTACGGGAGCAGGAAATTCCGAGATAAAATGCAAATCCCCGAGTAGCTTCAATTCAATCTATTTGGATAAAGGTGGTTCGGGCACTGTTACTTTAAGTTATGACTCCAATAATCCGCTTGTTGTTAATGATGATATATACATCCAGCCGGGTACAAGTTTTACAAATCATTACAATCAGGATATCATTTGTGGTGGTGATTTGTGGAACTCCGGGGAATTCAATTTTTCCTACGGAACAAATTCAAATTCATTTATTTTGAACGGCTCGGCACAAACTATAAATATGGGTTCACCTAATGGATTCTTTGATAACCTTGTGATAAATCCGGTTTCAAGCCTTACACTGAACGGAGATATCCACATAGCAAATAACATCACGATAGAAAGTGGTAGTTTTATACCCCAGGCACATTATGTTTATCTCGGAGGCAACTGGACTAACAATACAGGCCCGTCGGCTTTTGTCGAGGATGACAGTTGGGTTGTATTTGAAGGAGCAGGATCTCAATATGTATATGGCGATGAGCATTTTGATAAAATTGATATTACGGGTGGAGGATTTTTGACTGTTGATGATCCTGCAACGGATGTGGTTTGTAATTTTTATCAATGGTCAATGGGGGGCATAGATGTTATTTCAGGGAGTTTTACGGCAAATGACCTTGCAAACAACGGTATTTATGGTACTTACGAATGTAGTGCCGGGGGCATAATAAACCTCTATCAGGATCAGAATCAATATATAGACCTGAACGGCACAATAAAAATTTACGGGGGGACAATGACTGTTTACGGAGGACTTGGTGCTTCATGGTGGCCGTATCAGGGAAATGCGGTTATTGAAATGACGGATGGAATACTTGATTTTCCCGATAATCCCATTCGTATCAGCCCAAGTTCTTATAGCTTTACGGAGATTATTACGGGCGGTACAATTCGCACAGCCTGGAGTTTTGATGAACTGCGCGGTGATTTTACACCTGAAGGGGGTACTGTTGAGTTGTATGGTAATAATAATTCCCATATTACACAAACAACAGGCAGTAATTATTATAATTTAAGAGTTAATAAATCTTTAAGTGACAACTTTACTTCCAAAAATCAAAACAACATAGTTGAATATCGCGACGGGACAAAAGAAATAATAACAAAAGGAATTACGGTTACCGCGGACAGTAATCTTGTAATACATCACAATTTTATAATTGATGCCGGTATATTTGATGCACCGGAAATAATGGAGATAGGAGGCCCGGACGGTGG
>CAYUAN010000278.1:0-5154 GCA_964442545.1 uncultured Prolixibacteraceae bacterium
GCAAGAATACGAAAATTAAAGGCAAATATTAAAACAATTTATGTATTTCCTTCTTTAGCATATCTATGGCGCGGTCCGTCGGTAGTTTTTCTGTGCGTATGGTAGCTTCAAAAATTTTACGGCTTAATTCCAGTCCGGGATCATCAGGCTTCAAGTCGGCGGCGGCGGTATTAATCAGCTTTACGATTTCCTCTTTGGCCGTTTTCACCATGCCCCAACTTTCTTTGGAAATATATAATTGTTGCGAGAGATTGTGCTCATATTCGTCGCGGATGCTTTTCAAAAGCGCGTTTTGTAACTGAAAAACCTTTTGCCCGGGTTTTTGTACCCGGAAAACAATGGAGTGGGGGGAGATGCGTTCCAAAAATAAGGTAATGCGTTCGTAGGCTTGCAAACGTATGGGGGTTACATACTTTTTGTCTTCTTGCTTAAGTTTGAGTAATAATTCCTCATTTTTCTTTTTCAACTCCTGTTTCTGAATTTCTTCCTGGGTATTCAGAAAAGATTTAATCAATACCCAAGCCGTTGTCATAACCACCAGTGAGGGTAAAATATATTTCAGTATATCTAAAAATTCTTGCATTTTTCTTTGTTTTGATTGTGTATGCAAATGTATTGAAAAACTGCTTAGACTATCCCCTGAATCAGCTTATTATTTAGAAACAGTCCAAGTTTGGGCTCTTTGTTAATCATTTTACATTATACACTATTTTTGGTTTTTTTTCCGGCCTTGCCGGTTTAGGTTAATTAATGTCTGAATAAAAACATTAGATATGAGTATCAGTATGATAGGTCGCAATGTGCAAGAGTCTGTGACCTTAAAATTGAACCAAACTTTTGCTATTTTAAAGGCAAAAGGAGAGCCGGTGATTCACCTTGGGGGTGGAGAGCCTAAAAGTAAGGCGCCGATTGATGCCATCACAGCCATTGCGGCACATTTGAATAGCGGCGAGGTGCGCTATGCTCCGGTGGACGGTAGCATTGACATGAAAAAGGCGATTATCCGCTACACTTTGGACAAATACGGACGCAAAGTGGAACCCGAAAATGTGATTGCTTCCAGTGGAGCCAAACAGGCACTGATGGTGGCTTTGCAGGCCATTCTTGATCCGCAGGATGAGGTCATTTTCCCATCGCCCTATTGGGTTTCGTATCCCGAAATGGTGAAGTTGTGCGGTGCCGTTCCGGTTCCGGTAACCCCCGAGGACGGAACATTTATTCCCCGTATGCAGGACATCGAGCAAAATGTAACTTCTTACACCAAGGCTATTATCATCAATAGCCCGAACAATCCTACAGGCGCGGTTTACCCGGCTTCTTTTATCAAGGAGATTGTGGAATTTTGCGAGCAAAAAGGTATTTATCTGATTATGGATGATATTTACCACCAGTTGGTTTTCAACGGCTATAAAGCCGCTAACCCATATGATTATGTGAAGGATTTCAGCGAAAATTCCAAACTGATTATAATTAACGGTGTTTCCAAAGCTTATGCCATGACCGGTTTCCGTATCGGTTGGGCAATCGCCAATAAAAAACTGATTGAAGTGATGGCCAATATTCAGGGACATCAAACTTCCGGCCCTTCCATTTTGTTGCAAAAAGCGGCAATCGGGGCCATTAACGGAGTACAGTCGAGTATCGAAAGTCTGCGTACTACGCTGGAAAACAACCGTAAAGTAATGGTGCAGCAGTTGAAGGCGTTTGACGGGGTTTACCTCGAAGAGCCCAACGGCACCTTCTATTGCTTTGCCGATTTCAGTGCCTACGATAAGGACTCAACGCGCTTGTCAAATTTCCTTCTGGAGAAAGTGCGTGTGCTGGCTATGCCGGGTGTGGAATTCGGAAAAGAAGGCTATCTGCGCTTGTCTTATTGCGGTTCCATCAAGGATATAATCGAAGGTATTGAGCGTATTAAGTGGGCTTTGGATCCCAATTCGCCCAATGAATTGTATATCGGTGAGCGTAAACTTGTACGCGACTGGAATTAATAACGAAAAAGAAAGGAACAATGAAATATTTAGAATTCGATACACCGGCCCTGAAGCATGCGAAAGCATTGAAGTCGGACTACGGCTTAAAAAATCACGGCCTGGTGCATCTCGATACGGTTTATTGGAATTTACCTACCCCCGCTTTGGTGGAGGAAGCCGTTTTTCGCGGCGAGGGGAAACTCGTTGCCGGTGGTGCTTTTCATGTTTATACCGGAAAGTGGACGGCGAGAGCAGCCAACGAAAAGTATTTTGTGCGTGAAGAAAGTACCGAAAATTTGATTGACTGGGGTGAGTACAATCGCCCGATGACGCCCGAAAAGTTCAACGGCTTATTTTCCCGCTTGCAGGCTTTTTGGCAAGGGGAAGAGCTTTTTGTGCAAGACCTGTACGCGGGTGCCGACCCCGACTATCGCTTGCCGGTGCGCGTGATTACCGATAAAGCCTGGAGCGCGCATTTTGCCCGCAATATGCTGCTTTCTGAAAATGATTTGGCAAAACTGAAACAGTTCGTGCCCGATTTTACCATAATGGTGTCGCCGAAGTTTAAGGCTGACCCGCGTGTGGACGGAACAAACAGTGAAACAGCGATTGTTATCAATTTCGCTCAGAAACTCGCGATTATCGTGGGAACCGAATATGCCGGGGAAATCAAGAAATCCATTTTTACCATTATGAACTTCCTGATGCCGCTGCAAGATGTGATGTCGATGCACTGCTCGGCCAATGTGGGCGATCAGGACGATGTGGCTTTGTTTTTCGGATTGAGCGGAACAGGAAAAACCACGCTTTCGGCCGATCCCAAACGCCGCCTGATTGGTGACGACGAACACGGCTGGAGTGATGACGGCGTATTTAATTACGAAGCGGGCTGCTATGCCAAGGCCATTCGCTTGTCGGAAGAGGCCGAGCCGGAGATTCACGCCTGTACCCATATGTTCGGTACCATCCTTGAGAATGTGATTTTTGATCCCGCCTCGCGGCAAATCGATTTGGACGACGAGCGCCTGACGGAGAATACACGCCTCTCTTATCCTTTGGAATTTATTCCCAACGCGGTGCCCGAAAAGATGGTGAAGTCGCAACCCAAGAATATTATTTTCCTTACGGCTGATGCCCAAGGCGTAATGCCGCCCATCGCTCGTTTGGATATGAACCAGGCGATTTATCACTTTATCAGTGGCTATACTTCAAAAATCGCAGGTACGGAACTGGGTTTGGGTATTGAGCCTGAGATTACCTTCTCGGCCTGTTTCGGGGCGCCCTTTATGGTGCATCATCCCTATTATTACGCCAATCTGTTGCGTCAGAAAGCCGAGCGTGCCGGTGCCCGTGTCTGGCTGGTGAATACCGGTTGGGTAGGCGGAAAATTCGGTGTGGGAAAACGAATTTCCATTCGTCATACCCGTGCCATGCTGAACGCTGCTATGGAAGGCAAGCTGGATAATGTGGAATACCGCGAGGATAAACTCTTCGGTTTCCATATTCCGAAATCTTGTCCCGGAGTACCGGATGAGGTGTTTGAACCCTCCAATGCCTGGGGTGATAAAAAAGATTACTGGAAAAAGTACGATGCTTTGGTATCGCGCTATATCGAGAACTTTAAGCTGTTCGCGGACTATGTTCCGGACGAAGTAAAAGCTGCGGGTCCTCGTCGATTACACGAAGTGGGAGAATAATTCCTGAAAAAGTGTAAAAAGAAAAACGGATAGTCGGCGCCGACTATCCGTTTTTTCTTTTGTAATTTACAAGATTCCTACATCTTACTTTTGTTTTTTCTACGGCTTCTAAATGCTCTAAAAGCCATAACTCCTTGCATAAATGATGAAATTATGGGTTTCGGATTACTGAATATTTGATCGATAAAACGATTTTTTATTTCATCAAATGAATAATAGTCTTTTATCTCATCAGACAGATAATCCAATTCCCGGTCAATTTCATCAATCTTTTCTTCCACCTTTTTCATCTCGCGGGCAAAATCTTCGTCGCTGTTAATCGGGCCCACCATGGATTCTTTATGAAACTCTTTGAAGTCCATCCGGGCGAAGAATGATTTTTTCAGTGGCTTGTAGATTAAGTTTTTACGGAACGCAAAAACCACCAAGGCGACCAAGAGATAAAAGCCCGCTACGATAAAAGCGGCTGTAGAAGGTCTACCGTAATAATCGGCATACCACATGATGAAAGAATAGGAACCGAAGAAAAGGAAAAACAATAGAGCAAACGAAATAACAGCACTAAGAGCCAGGGTGGAAACACCCTGGTAAAGCTTCTTACTCAGGTGCAGACTTATGATATCAATACGAATATTGATATACTTTTTCAACTGCACGGGCAGTTCGTTTACCGGATTGTCTTCTTTTAAATAACGGGCCATTATTACGCCATTTTATTTTTTACTTTATCCTTCATTTCGTCCACTTTTTCCTCCATCACTTCTTGAGCGTCTTCTACAACGTTTCCGAATTTATCCACCAGGTCTTCCACCTTGTCGGTAAATTCGTCAGCCAAGTCGTCCAGTTTTTCTTTAACACGTCCACGGGTTACGGAACCTTTGTCCGGAGCCAGTAATATTCCTGCAGCTACACCCATGGCACCGCCGATCATCATACCGGCGAATAGGGTCAATACTGTTTTTGATCTTGAATCACTCATAATTCTTAATTTTTTATGGTTTACGATTGAACGTACAAATTTCGTTTTTGTTTCAGTTAAAATGGAGAATGAAAAGCGATTTTAGAATTTTTTAACACTTGCAGGAAGATATGGCGATGCAGCGGATTCTATAAAATGCAAAACAGGCAATCTGCATTTATACAGATTGCCTGTTTCGGATTAAGAAAGTTATTTTATCCCTTAATTGCGGCTATGCCGGGTAAGGTTTTTCCTTCAAGATATTCGAGCATGGCGCCGCCTCCGGTGGAAACATAGCTGAGCATATCGGCCAGTTCGTATTTATTGATGGCGGCAACCGAATCGCCTCCGCCAATAGCCGAAAACGCGCCTCCGCTGGTGCTCGAGGCAACAGAAATAGCAATAGCCTTGGTGCCTTGTGAGAAGTTCTCCATCTCGAAAACACCCATCGGGCCATTCCACAAAATCATACGCGAACTGTTAATCGCCATGGCAAAGCGCTTGCGACTGTCCGGCCCGATATCCA
>CAYUAN010000279.1:0-14295 GCA_964442545.1 uncultured Prolixibacteraceae bacterium
CGGGCATGCTCCAACTCTTGCTGTTTCGCCGCGATTTCCTTATTCAATTCAGCCAAATGCTGCAATTGCTTTTGGATTTCCGCCTTCTGCTTTTTGATGGTGGCCAATTGTCGCTCAATCTCCTTTTTCTGCTCCTCAATCTGCTTTTTTTGCGAAGTGACCACCCGCTGCTCTTCGGCCAGCTTAATCACCGATTCCTCATACAGCTTCGACCAGTCTGCTTCGGATTTTACGCCCGAAAGCACAAAGAGTTCAACAGGTTTCAATCCCGCCGCCAGCATTTTGTTTTTGTTGACCTCATACTTTTTGCGCCCGTTGAGCACAATAAAATTAATCATGGACATATGATAAGGGTAGCCCTCGGTAATCATCAGCACGGGCTTGCCGCCAATCATTTCAAAAACTTTGGAAATGTCGAAGCCGTCGGTTTTTTTAAAGAAAATTATATCCACATGATGAATCGCATCCTCATGATTAAAAAGGTACACACGTATCGGCTTGCCGTGCAGGCTGTCGCGCTTGGCCGCCTCGACCACCATATTGCGAAACAGGGCCGAGTCGTGCGCCAGCACACCTACGCGGAAATAGGGCGACTGAATGGTATCGGGCCATTCAATGTATTTGGCAATGTCCAGAATGTAAATTGCGCGGGATTTGTTATCGAAGTGTACCTGCTCATTTTGCGCATGCAAGGCAACAGTACCAAACAAGAAAAAAACAAATATCAGCAGTTTTTTCATTTTCGCAGTTTTTTCGACTCCGCAAGTTACAAAAAATGTGGGTTTAAGCGCAAGGGATATTTTGCTGAGGCATGGCAAAACATAATCCCGGGACCGTTGAAAATATACTTTTTATTCGGGGCTCTCCACAATGAAAATTCCGCCACCGTCGAATAAAGGGCCGTCGTATAATTCAATTAATTCAAATCCGGCCTCCTCAATAAATGCACGGATTTCTTTTCCCTGCCTATGTTGCTTCAGGGAGCCGGTGAGCAATACCTTTTTGTCGTCTATACCGCAGCAGCCGCCGAAAAATCCGTTGATAAAACCGGGGAGTAAAATTTCTTTGGGATTGACAAAGAGCGAATCAGGCAGTGATTTATGCAGGCCCGCATCGGAAGTGATGATGTGTCCGGCATCAAGAATCAGGGTGTTGCAGCGCGAATAGGCCTGGTTGGTGTGGATAAAACGGAAGCCCTTCAATTCTTCGGCCAGTGTGGAATCCGTAATACCTTCTTTATGAATGAAAATCCCGTCACCGCAAGCCACATTATAAAAAGCCGTTTGGGGATATTTCGCGCCCAGTTTGTTTCGGCCCACACGATAATTAATATCCTGCTCCTTCAGCCAGTTGAAATACTTTTTGGGCAGGTTTGGCGCGACAATCAGTTTGTCGTTTACGGCACACATAAAAATATCCGGATGGCCCGAAATGGCTTCATAAACCTTGTCTTTCGAGCGGAAATCCAGAACCTGGTAGTCGGCGCGCAGCCGGTCTTTGGCTGCTTTGGGCAAACGGGCATCAATAATACACCACTTCATAATCACGTTTTTTTAATTCGGGCTTCATAATAAACTTCACTTTGGCAAAATGCCGCTCCAGAAAGTGGCGGTTGCTTGCGCCAAAGCCCACTGCGTAATTGTATTCTGCGGGGGCGACACTGATGCGCAAGTTTGATTCTTTCCGTTTAGGGTCAATTCCTTTTTCCAGAATCCCACGCCAGATACGGCTCAATACCTTTTCCTTAAAATGGGGCAATTCCGGTCCGGCAAGGGCCGCCTTTCCCGGACTCAAATCTTCGGAAGGATACAGCCCTACGCGCAAAATCTTAATCCCGTGCTTTTCGAAAAAAGTATAAAGTTCCGCACTTTGTTCAATAGCGGTATCGGTATCCAGTGCCCGGTACCGGCCTTTCTGCCATAGCCATTCGAGGCTTGTTCCGCTAATCACCACCGTGGGATAAATACGTGTTTCAGCAGCGCCGAAATCCACAATCTTTTGTGCCGTTTGCATGCTGTGCGCAAAACTGTCGCCCGGAAGCCCGATCATCATTTGCAGGCCCAGGACGAAGCCCTGCTTCCGTATCAAGCGCGACGCCCGTTCCACATCTGCTACGCTATGGCCCCGGCGGCTCTGTTGCAAAACCTCGTCCACCAGCGATTGGGCGCCCAGCTCGATATGTGTTACGCCGTAATCTTTCAGCAATTTCAGATTTTCCACGTCAATATAATCGGGGCGGGTGGAAATGCGAATACCGTCAATGTTTTGGGATTCCAGGAAAGGACGGACGATATTCAGGTAGCGCTCTTGTTCGCTTCGCGGCAGGCCGGTAAAAGTGCCGCCGAAAAATGCCAATTGCACTTCGCGTTCCTTTGCCTTAAAACTGCTTAAATGCGCTTCGATACTTTGTAAAATCTCTTGTGTGCCGGGGAGTGTCCCCTTGCCGGTAATTTTTCGTTGATCGCAATAAATGCATTGAAACGGGCAGGCCAGCTCGGGAATGAAAACAGGGATATTGTAATGCCGTACCGCCATTTTATCCAATCAGTCCGCGACCGGTTTTCACGATAGTTTTATCGCGCAGGCCTTCGGCAATGGTGCGGTCGAGCAATCCGTTGATAAAAACACTGCTGCGTGGCGAGCTGAAGTGCTTGGCCAACTCAATGGCCTCGTTTAGCGTTACTTTAAGTGGAATGCTGGGCATTTCGAAAATTTCGGACATCGCCATACGCATCAGTATAAGATCCATGACGGCCACACGGTCAAACTCCCAATTATGTAGTTTGCTTTCAATAATTTTGTCAAAGCGTTCCCGGTTAAGCACCGTTTGGCGCAACAGGTCCACCAAAAATTTCTTGTCCTCATTGGCTCCTGTCATCGGGTCGGTTTTGAAAAGCGGCGGCAGCGGGTCTTCCGCTCCCCAGGAAGGTTTGGTATCGTGCAGGGTTTTGATTACCAGAGCCAGGGCCATAAAATAATCCTCACTCCACATAAAGTTTATTTCTTCGAAATAGGAGCGGAGCACATCATTAAAAATCAAGTGGTTGCGCACAAGCTTTACCAGAATTTCCTTATCTTCTTTATAGCTGTTTCGCTCCGACTGCATATAGTCTTTATATTCTTTGCTTGCCTTGAAATCCTGAACTACCTTGCGCACGATTTCTTCCGCATCGGCCCAATTTATTTTCAGATAATCTTCCTTGCGGCGAAAATCCTTATTGTTATCAAGTTGTTTGATAAAACGGTTTTCAACAAAACGGCGGTTGGGATTAAGGTCTTCGGCAGAGGGGATGTATTTATTCTTTGATGCTTCCAGACTGGCTTCTTCAAAACGTACCACTTCGGCCAGAAAACTCAGTTGATGGATATATAAATCATAAATTTTCTCAACGTTTCGCAAAAGGATTTTCTCGGTCCCGGCCAGGTCATCGCTACCCGATTGGATATGTGCATAGATACTTTGCAGGGCTTTGATTCGGAGTTGGCGTCTGTTTAGCATTGTAAGAACTTTTTGGTTTTATGTTATTCGAGCCGCAAAAGTACAACTTATTTATGTAAAAGTACTAGGTGTTTTTTGATAATATTTCGCCCGGGCAACAAGTTAACATCGCCGTGTTAATTAATGCGGCATAAGCTCAATGATTCAAAGACTTTGCGTCGTATTTTTATAGCCTATTCAAATTGTGCTTATGGATCGTTTGACTGATATTTACAATAAATTCCGTTCCTGTTCGGGTTTCACTACCGACAGCCGGCAAATCGAAGCCGGACAAATGTTTTTTTGCCTGAAGGGCGCCAATTTCAACGGCAATAAGTTTGCCGCCGAAGCCCTGGAAAAAGGCGCGGCTTTCGTATTGATTGACGAGGAAGAATACTTTACGGATGTGCGTATGATTTTGGTGGAGGATGTGCTGCGGACGATGCAGGATTTGGCCCGTTTCCATCGCCGTAAATTTGATATTCCGGTTTTGGGTATTACGGGCACCAACGGAAAAACGACGACCAAAGAGCTGGTATATGCCGTGCTTTCGCGTAAGTATAAAACCCATGCTACCAAAGGAAATTTCAACAATCATATCGGTGTGCCGATTACCCTGCTGAGTATGCCCGATGATACCGAATTTGCCATTATTGAAATGGGGGCCAACCATCCCGGGGAAATCGCGGAACTCTGTGCCATTGCCGAGCCTGATTACGGTATTATTACGTCCATCGGGAAGGCGCATTTGGAAGGATTTGGCAGTTTGCAGGGTGTAATTAATACCAAAAACGAACTGTATCAATGGGTACGATCAGTGGACGGCATGCTATTTGTAAATGCCGGGAATCCGTTGTTGATGGAGCTTTCGGAGGGTATTAAACGTCGCACTTACGGCTCCGGGCCTGAAGCGGATATCCGGGGTGAACTTTTGCTGCATGACGCTTTTGTGGGCCTGCGTTACGCACAGCACGAAATCATCTCCCAATTGGTGGGCAGTTATAATTTCGATAATATGATGGCCGCCGTTTGCACCGGCAATTATTTTGAAGTGCCGGATGAAGTCATTGCCGATGCTTTGCGCAGTTATCGCCCGCAAAATCAGCGCTCCCAATTTACCGATACCGGTAAAAACCGTGTCGTTTTGGATGCTTATAATGCCAATCCCACTTCGATGATGGCGGCTTTGGAAAGTTTCCGGCAGGCAGGGGCAGAGGCCAAGGTGGTGATTCTGGGAGATATGCTGGAACTGGGCGCCGAGCGCGAAAAGGAGCATCGTGCCATCGTGGAGCAATTGCAGGCGATGAATTTTGAGCAGGTAATTTTGGTAGGGCCTGAGTTTGTAAAGGCGGCACGGGATACCGGATTTTTGGCTTTTGATAAAAATACCGAGGCCCTGGAATATCTTAAAGAACACCCCATAAAAGACCGGCTGATTCTCTTAAAAGGATCGCGGGGCATTGCCGTGGAAATTTTACTGGAAGCACTCTGATGGCGAAAGCACAAAGCTATATTGCCATTGGCCTGATGTCGGGAACCTCGCTCGATGGCCTGGATATGGCGTGCGGCGCTTTTAGCCAGGATAACGGGCAATGGAATTTCCGGATTCTGCAGGCCGAAACCCTGGATTACAGTACGGAATTGCGGGAGCGTTTGCGGACGGCGCCCGAATTGCCCAAGGATGAATTAGCCGCACTGGATACGGATTACGGACATTTTTTAGGAAAGTCGGTTTCGGAATTTATCCGGCGACACAAGTTGGCCCCCGATTTAGTCGCCTCACACGGGCATACGGTTTTTCATCGTCCCGACTTGGGCTATACCCTGCAAATCGGGGCGGGAAAGGCGCTCAAAAGTTATATTGACTGCCCGCTGGTGTACGATTTTCGTTCGCAGGATGTGGCCCTCGGCGGACAAGGCGCGCCATTGGTTCCCATTGGCGACCAATTACTATTCGATTCTTATGCCGCCTGCGTAAATATCGGCGGCTTTGCCAATATTTCGCTGAGGCGGGACGCTAAGCGCATGGCCTGGGATATCGGCCCGGCCAATATTGTGCTGAATGTTTTGGCGCGGCGGTTAAAGCAAGAATTTGACGCCGGCGGTAATCTGGCACGAAAAGGTAAATTGCTCCCCGACTTATCGGCTCAGCTGAATGTCTTGGAGTTTTACGGGCAAAAGCCGCCTAAATCCCTTGGGAAGGAATGGGTGGACCGGCATATTTCGCCTTTGTTGGAAAAGTCCGGAGCAGAAGTGCACGATTTGCTGCGCACATTTACGGAACATATTGCCGAACAAATTTCACGGGCGATTGCCGAAGCTTCCGGGAAAGTGCTTTTCACGGGTGGCGGGGTGTATAATGACTTTCTGATGGAATTAATTCGTGCGAAAGCGGATGTCCCTGTGGAAATTCCGGAACCGCAAATCGTTGAATATAAGGAGGCGCTGATTTTTGCCTTTATGGGTGTTTTACGAATGCGCGGGGAAGTGAATGTGTTGGCAAGCGTTACGGGAGCCCGGCAAAATCATTCCTCAGGTTTTATAATCAGGGATTAATCTTCATCTTTTATCCGCTCGGAATAGCCCTTGAGGACATAAATCAGACTAAGTCCCGTAGTGAAATTGCGGGTGGCAAATACGTACTCATCATCGCGATAGAAGTTTGCAAAGCCGCGCGAATATTGCAACTCAATGGCAATCTTAAAATTGTCCGATAAAGGATATTCCGCTCCTGCACCAATAAAAAATCCCCAATCCAGGCCGGGAAAATCATCATAGGCCGACTCGTCAATTTCGTAGGTTACACTGTCTTTTCCGTCGGTGAGTATCTGAATGCCTTCGGCACTGGAGGCCAGCAAAACTCCGATAAACGGCCCCACCTGCACATAAGCCCGTAGCTTTTCCCCGAATCCAAATTCGGGAATCAGGCGCAGACTTAAATAATTGGTTACATAATCAACATCTTTGAACACATCGGCGCCCAGGGAAGTGTATTTGCTGTTAAAGGTGGAAGCGATACGGTAATATTCCAATCCGCCACCGACATTAAACATGCCGGGCCACCGGTGCTTATAATTGAGCACATACGACAGGCCGTTATCCTCATCCATTGTTTCGTCTGAATTTGGCGGGGTGGCTGTAATCCGGTAGTTGGGAATCAGATAATTTACCTTAAATCCCAGCTGATCTTGTGCGGAAATGCTTAAAACAAATACAAAAAAGATGATCGTCAGTAAGCTGTGTTTCATAAAGATGATTGTTTATTTATTAAAAAGCTCGTAGCGGAAAATCAGTTTTATTTTTTCATTATTAAAGTCCACCAGGTCCTCCTTAACCAAGCCGTTCTCCTGATAGGTAAATTGATGCTCAATGGTTCCGGCGGGCGTGAACTTTTTCTTGGATATTTTCCGGCCACGGTTGTCATAAGTGAACGAAATTACCTCCAGAACCTGCCCGTCCTGATTGGCTGTTGATTTTTGCACCAGCTTCCCTTTGGCATTATATTGATAGGTACAGGAAGTATTGCTTTTGTCGGCAAAGGTAACATCCTCCAGCACCGGCTTTCCCTGTTTGTCGTATTGGTAAACGTGCTCCGCTAGAATAACAGTATCCGTCAGCGAACTGTCAACTTTGCGAATCAGATTGCGCTTATCGTCATAGTAATATTTGCTGATGTATTGCTCCGGATATTGTTTGCAATCGAAATGGCAAACTACTTTTTCGGTTTTAATCAGGCCTTCACGGAAATACCGGAATTCCGATTCCTTTTGCAGTTTTCCGTTGATATATACCTTTTTGGTGAGCATATTGTTACTGGTATCGTAGGTGCAAATGCTTTTTGAAACAAAGCCTTTTTCGGGCTGATGAATCTCCACCAGTTTATTCCCGCTGCTGTCGTATTCAATGCTGATTTCAATCAGGGAGTCAATATCGCTCACCCGAAAAGCGTTAATGCTTTTAATATTCAATTCCTTAATCCGGTTTCGTTCGCGCATACGTTGCAATTCGGCATACGAAAAACTCATATTACCCAATAGTTCCATTGCCTGTGGAACCTGACGGGCATTGGGATAGGTGTTTACAAAATTCAGATAAGCTTTGTCGGTATTGATTTTCCGGGCTTCTAAAAATGCCAGGGAATCCCGGATTAAAACTATTTCCGGCGTATAATCGGATACCGGAAAATCGCGGATAAACTTTTGATAAACATTCAGCGTATTAAAGCGCTTTGCCTTTTTATAAGCGATTTCTTCACGTTTTTTCTCCAGCTCGGCGGCTTGCGGACTGTCGGGATATTTATGGATAAAAGACAGATATGCCGCATCCGTACCTTTGCGCAGTGCTTTTTTATATTCCAGCTTAATCAGGCGTGTGCGGGCCGAGTCAAGCATGGGGGACTCGGGATAATGTTCGATAAAATAACTGTAGGATTCCGTGTTGTTTTCCTTATCCGCCTTTTCCCAGGCAAGGTCAAAAATACGTTGGCGAGCTTCGGGCACCTGGCTGGCATCGGGATAATTCTCGATAAATTCCCGGTAGGCCAATTCGGTATTAAAGGATTCCGCCTTTTTGAAAGCCAGCATATTTAAATATTCCACCACTTCGGCATAATGCGCCGACGCTTTACATTCGTTCAGATATCGCTTAACCAGGGACTCTTCTTTTTTCGATTTCAGGAACTCAAAAAGTTGGTCATCAATATTTTTTGCAGCGGCATCCAGTTTCTCCTTGCCGAAATAGTCGTCGATTTTTTTCATCACGGCAGCATCCATTTGCGGGAATGCTTTTTGGGCGATTTTAATTTCTTCAAACGCCTTGAATAAATCGTATCCCGGCAAATTGTCTTTGGCCGACAATACGGCAAGTCCGTAATAGGCGGCACTTTTCATTCCCGTATTGTTTTTTGCCTCGTTAAAACCGGCCCGAGCGGCCATATATTCCCCGTTTTCCAGATTTTTAAAAGCCTTTTTCAAATTCTGGGAAAAAAGTGACAGGGGAATGATAAATCCTATGATAAGTATAATTTTTGTTCGCATATATCAAGCATTTTAATTTGTGCAAAGGTAGTGAAAAGCTTGTTTGTTTCCGGTTTGCATGCTTTTGGGAATTATAGCGGCTTTAAGCTTTTCAAAAGCGTATCTTTGTCGCGATGAAACAAGACATTAGCACGGAGATCAAACGCAGGGCTTTGGAACTTGGATTCGATGCGGTCGGCATTTCGCGTATTCGTCCTTTGGAAAAAGAGCGGGCGCGACTTGAATCCTGGCTGGCTCGTGCTTTTCATGGTGATATGGGCTATATGGAACGTAATATCGATAAGCGAACCGACCCGGCCAAGCTTGTGGAAGGCGCCCGCTCTGTCGTTTCCGTTTTGCTGAATTATTATCCCGGGCGAATTCAAAAGCCCGAATCCGTTTACAAAATCTCGAAATATGCTTACGGAGCGGATTACCATTTTGTGCTAAAAAACAAACTGCGCCCGTTGATGGACTGGATTGAGTCCGAATTTCCGGGCACGCCCATGCGTGCATTTACCGATTCGGCTCCGGTATTGGATAAAAGCTGGGCACAGGCAGCGGGTCTGGGCTGGCTTGGGAAACATTCCTTGCTTATCAATAAAAAGATTGGCTCTTTTTTCTTTATCGGCGAGATTATTCTGGGCCTGGATTTGACCCCCGACAATCCGTTGGAGCAAGAGTATTGCGGCACTTGCACCCGCTGCATTGATGCCTGCCCGACGGGAGCCATTACCGCGCCCTATGTTTTGGATGCCAACCGCTGCATCAGCTTTCTGACCATTGAAACCAAAAAGGAAATTCCCGATGCCCTGGCCGCCAAATTTGATAATTGGATTTTCGGCTGTGATATATGTCAGGACGTATGTCCGTGGAATAGTAAAGCGCAGCCTGCAGGTGTGCCGGAGTTTCGCCTTTCGGATGCATTATTTCAAATGCGTAAAGAGGATTGGGAGCAGATGGATAAGCCGTTGTTCAATCGGTTGTTTAAGCAATCGCCTGTAAAACGAGCCGGTTTTAATCGCCTGAAATCCACTATTCTGAAAGTGAAAGAAGCCGCGCGGGACTAAGCCTGATGAGTATTCCATATTAAACTATCTTTGCAGCCACAAAAATTTTAAGCTATGGCAAATCAAGAAATTCGAGTGCGTTTTGCACCCAGCCCGACCGGTCCCTTGCATATTGGCGGGGTTCGTACGGCATTATATAATTATCTGCTTGCCCGTCAAAAAGGGGGTAAAATGATTTTGCGTATTGAAGATACCGACCAAACCCGTTTTGTTCCCGGTGCGGAAGAATACATAATTGATGCGCTGCAATGGTGCGGCATTCAATTTGACGAAGGTCCCGTGGAGGGCGGCGATTACGGACCCTATAAACAATCGGAGCGAAAGCATTTGTATCGCGAATATGCCGACCAGTTAATCGCTTCGGGTGACGCGTATTACGCTTTTGATACGCCTGAAGAACTGGACGCTCTGCGTGCTCAGTACGAAGCCGAAAAGCAGGTGTTTACCTATAACGCCCGGGTGCGCGGCGAGCTGAATAATTCCGAAAATATGGGAATGGAAAAGGCCAGGGCTTTGATTGAAGAAGGCGTTCCTTATGTGATTCGTTTTAAGATTCCCGCCAATGAGGAATTGGTGACAGAGGATATTATCCGGGGCAAGGTGCAGGTGAATACCGCCACGCTGGACGATAAAATAATTTTCAAATCCGACGGAATGCCGACCTATCATTTGGCCAATATCGTGGACGACCATCTGATGAAGATTTCACACGTTATTCGCGGCGAAGAATGGTTGCCCTCATTGCCATTACACGTTTTATTGTATCGGGCCCTGGGTTGGGATGCTCCGCAATTCGCGCATTTGCCGCTATTGCTCAAGCCCAAAGGAAACGGCAAGCTGAGTAAGCGCGACGGTGATAAGCTTGGCTTTCCCGTATTCCCGACTGAGTGGACAAATCCGCAAACGGGTGAAAAATCAATGGGCTATCGTGAGGAAGGTTATTTCCCTCAGGCCTTTATCAATATGTTGGCACTATTGGGTTGGAATCCGGGGACGGAGCAGGAAATATTTAGTATGGACGAGTTGATTGCTGCTTTCAGTTTGGAGCGGGTAAACAAATCGGGCGCCCGTTTTGATCCCGAAAAAGCCAAGTGGTTCAATCATCAGTATCTGCAAATGACGGATAATGCCTCATTGGCTAAACTGTATTTGCCCATATTGAACGAAAAGGGATTTAATCCGGAAGTGGAATATGTGGAACAGGTAGTAGGTTTGATTAAGGAGCGTGCTGATTTTATCAAAGATTTTTGGGACCAATCCTATTTCTTTTTCGAAGCCCCCAAAGAATATGATGCGAAAACGGTAAAGAAGCGTTGGAAGGACCATATTCCCGACTTGATGCGCCAATTGAAAGAGGTGCTGGAAGGAATTGATGATTTTAGTTCCGGTAATGTGGAGCAAATAGTGAAGCAATGGATAGAAGCGGAAGCGCTTTCCATGGGGCAAATAATGAATGCTTTCCGTTTGTGCATTGTCGGAGCCGGGAAAGGGCCGCACTTATTTGACATTATTGCCTTAATCGGTAAAGAGGAGAGCTTGCGTCGTTTGCAGGCCGGTATTGACAATATTAAAAGAGCTTAGTAATCAAAGGCAGTCCGGACCGGTACTGCTTTTCAAAAAAGTATTTTATGCAAAAATTTTATCTGGTATTAATTACCATTCTGGCGGTTTTTACGCTGCAGGCGCAAGACCGTGTAAAAGTAATGTCTTACAATCTGTTGAATTACGGAAATGTAACAAGTTATTGCACCACAAGCAATAATGATATGAACACCAAAAACGGATACATTGCCACCATTGTGGATTATGTGCAACCGGATATTCTGGCGGTTGTGGAAATGGGGTCGGCCGATTTTGCACATAAGCGATTGTTGGACTCTGCATTGAATGTAAACGGCGGGATTCAATATGCCAAGGCGCAAAAGGTAAATACTGCGGGCAGTTCCATTATTAGTTTGGTTTATTATAATACCCAGAAATTTGGTGTGGCCGATGTTGTTTCGTTGCAAAACACGGTTCGTGATGTAATTTTAGTTCGTCTGTTTTACAAAAGTCCCAACCTGGCGGTAACCAAGGATACGGCTTTTATAAATTGCATAGTGGCGCATTTGAAAGCAGGTAATGGAAGTGCGGAGCGAGGAACACGGACACAAATGGTCAATCAGGCTCTGGGTTATTTGAGTAATAAGTATCCTGCCGGCAATTATTTGTTTATGGGTGATTTGAATTTGTATTCGAGTAATGAAGGGGCCTATCAGGCATTGTTGAATTATTCTAATACGGCATATCGTTTTTATGACCCGATAAATACGCCCGGCAGCTGGAATAATAATTCCACCTATGCCGCTGTGCATACACAATCCACTCATAGCAGTTCCAACGGTTGTGCCTCAGGTGGCGGATTGGACGATCGCTTTGATTTTATCTTGGTTTCCCACGATATTTTAAACAGCAACAAACACATTGTTTATGTGAACAATTCGTATAAAACGATTGGAAATGATGGAAAACATTTTAATAAATCCATAAACAGTGGAACGAACAACAGTGTGCCTGCCAATGTCTTGACCGCCCTGTACAACAATAGCGACCACCTGCCCGTTGTTTTAGAGTTGGATTTGGATAATACGATTGCCGGGGTGTCGGATGTGGAAAAAGAATCCGGCTTGCGGGTTTATTTTGAAAATCCGGTGCATGAGTCTTTGAATTTGTACATCAGCAGCCGGTCGGAACGTGACGTGCAGGTGGAGTTGTATGATATCAGCGGAAGGGTGCTGGCCCGAAAAGAGGAACGCATTAGCGAGAATTCAATCGTCAGGTTTGATTTGAGCGGAATGGCCTCGGGATTGTATTTTGTGCGTATTACGGGTGAAGGAAATAAATTGCTGTATAGTGCAAAAGTTGTGAAGTAAACGAAACGGAATGAAGAGACTTATTTATGCCTTGTTTTTGATGTTGAGCTTGTCGCTTACCTCGTGCATTGATATTCTGGATGAGATCGTTTTGAATAAGGATAAAAGCGGTAGTGTTTTTATCGGGTTGGAGTCCCAAATACTGGGTACACTGATGCGCTCCGCCCGCGAACAAATCGACCCCCAAATTATGGAGCAATTGGACAGTTTTCCTTCCATGGCGGCGGAAAAGCTAAAGGGCATCAAAGGCATACATGAGATAAATGCGCTTGATGTAATTGCGCAGGGAAGATTTGGTATTGCTTTTAAGTTCGATAATCCGAAGGCTTTGAACAGAGCCTATTATGCATTAATGGATATTGATAAAAAGTTTTATCATCCGAAAATCGTAAAAATCGGTAAGCATAAGATCAGCCGGCGAAATATTACACCCCAATTGGTTGATCAGATTAAAAGCAATGACCCTGATTTAATCAATTCGGAATTGATTAAGTATTTGAATATACGAACGGTATTGCGGCTCCCAAGTTCCAGCACCTCTGTTGAGAGTGCCAAAAAGGCCAATACGCGTGTAGCAAATCGGGTATTGATAAAATACCCTCTGGACGAATTAATACGCCAGGGAGCATCCACGGCCTATAAAGTTCGTTTTTAAAGAAAATTATGATTCTACGTTATTAATAATAAAGTACTTTTGCGAAAAATATAAAGACCTATGGAAGAGAAGAATGTAAAGAAAGAAAGCCCTGTTGTGGCGAAGGCTGCAAATACCAAGGGCTACAAAATTACCATCGGAATCATGGCGGCGGTTATTGCCGTGCTGCTATGGTTGCTGCTTTTTACCAATGAGAAAGTAAAGGTAGTTACCACCGAAAAAGAAAGCGTGGAAGCCGAACGTGTGGAACTGCAGTCGGAATTTGATTCGCTGATGTTTCAGTATGACCAGATTAAGGCCGAATACGGAGATTTGACGGATTCTATTTCAGTAAAGGACAGTATTATTTTGGCAAATGCGCAAGAAATTAAGCGTTTGTTGGCCAAGACCTCGGATTATAACCGCATTAAGCGTAAACTGAATTATTTGCGGAGCATTCAGCAAAGCTATGTGGATCAGCTTGATTCACTTTATACCGTGAACCATGAGTTGGAGCAGAAACTGGATGTGGCCAATAAAACCATTCAAAAAGAGAAGACGCGCGCACAAACCTTATCCAAAGAAAAGGAAGAGTTGTCGCAAAAGGTGGAGGCGGGATCCGTTATTCGTGCCTATAATGTAAAAGGAACGGCTTATCATCTGAAAGGAACAAAAAGACGTGAGGTGGAAACCATGAAGGCCCGTCGTGTGGACCGTATAAAGATATGTTTCACGCTGGCTGAAAATCCGGTGGCAGAACCGGGCAAGCGTACCGTTTACCTGCGTATTGCCCGCCCGGACGGCCAAATTATCCGTCGCGGTGACGGTGACGAATATTCCTTTATGTATGATGGTAAGAAGCTGCAGTTTACCATGAAAAAGGAAATAGATTATACCAATAAAATGATGAGCATGTGCCTGAAATGGGATAAGCGAAGTGATGACCCGGCCATGAAGGGGACTTATGATGTAAGTGTATTTATGGACGGGGAGAAAATCGGTTCCAGCTCATTTGTGTTGGAATAGTATTTATCTAAAAAATATGGAAAGCGGATATCCGGTAACGGATGTCCGTTTTTTTTATTGGGGTAGCAGCTTTGCCACAAATGCGCCCTCATTGTTAATATCGTAATAATTCCGGTTGCTGCTGTTTAACTCATCAATCCACTTCTTGCGGCTCCAGGGG
>CAYUAN010000280.1:0-6803 GCA_964442545.1 uncultured Prolixibacteraceae bacterium
TAATGGACCATATCCACGAGGTGGGCATATTAGTTGATGAATCAATCAGTCCGGTAGTCCCGCCCGTACACACGTTAAACATGCTCGCTCCAAAATCAGCTACCGGCGGCGCATTGGGCGGAGAATAAAGATCACTGGACCACATTCCCCTGCCGTATGTTGAAGCTCTTAACTTGCCATTTGTGCCATTGCCGTAATAAATCTCCAGATCGGTAACCTCAGCCGACAGCGGCATACCATTGGAGAAATTTACCCAAGATGTCATTCCGCTTTCTTTATAAAAAACGCCCACATCGGTTCCTACATATATTGCCTCTGATTTGGTTGTATCCAAGACTACGCAATTAATACTGGTATTGGGAATATTTCCGGTAATGGCCACCCATGTGGCTCCTTTGTCTGTTGATTTATAAATATTATTCCCCGAAGCGACATACACAATATTCGCATTTACCGGATGGGTTTCAATATCATGCAAAGTTCCGTTAACATTCAAAGTAGTCCATGTCGGTGTCGCACTTTGCACATTATCGGAACGATAAAGAATACTGTTACGTCCGGTATAAAGGATATTAGGATCAGCCATACAACTTTCAATCACACGTAAAGAAATGTTACTTCCGAAATTTGAAATCTTTGTCCAGCTCACATTACTGTTTCCTGATACTTTCACATTAGTACTTCGCCAAACATTTTTGTAACCCACATACATTGTATTCGGATTATCAGCCTGTAAAGTGTATGGAGTTACCCAGGCTCCCGATTCATTAATTCCGTTTACGCCATTTTTCGCTATCGTGCCGAAAGAGGTTCCGCCATTAGTAGAGCGACGGATATCTCCGTAATACAGCGCTCCGTACATATAGGTTGTCGAAGTAGGATCAATAAGACAATTCATACCGTCCCCTCCTATTTCCGTTGACCAGGAATTATTTCCCGAATAGATTGCCGTTCCGTTATCCTGAAAGCCGCTTATAAGCTTATCCGCTGTCGTAAGGCTCTGTCCGAATTTATAGATTTGGGAAATAGCCATACCGCTTGTTATATCGGTCCATGAACTGCCGCCGTTGGTGGTATAATACAATCCGCCGTCACATCCGGCATAGAGCGAGCTTGTTCCCGGCTTGAATACCATACAATGCTGGTCGGCATGAACTGCCGCTACCGAAGAGCTTCCAATCCAGTGTGCCACAATGCTCCAGGTGCTACCTCCATCTGTTGACTTCCAAATATTAACTCCCCCCGCATAAATTGTATTGATATTATTCGGGTCTACCGCAATATCCAAATCGTACCATGCCTGACTGGAATTGTCAGTACCCGATATTGAATAACCGAGAATATTGGGTGATGTGGAACGTGTTGTAAAACTCAGGCCCGAATTAGTGGAACGATAGAGGCCAACCAAACCACTGCTATTTCCAACCAAGGCATAAACGTAATTTGCATTAGCCGGAGACACACCGATTACCAATCGTTGCCCGTTTGTCGGCAAGCCCGATGTAATTTGGGTAAATGAAACCCCTCCGTTTGTAGAACGATAAAAATCTCCGGAGGCGGTAGCATAAACAATACTCGAATTAGCCGGATGAAAACGAATATCCTTAAAATTCGCTGTTGCAGAAGTTTTAGTCCAATTGGCACCGGCATCTGTCGAGCGATATACCCCACTGCTGGTAGCAGCCAAAATAATATTGTGATTGGTCGGATCCATAATCAGTTTTCCAACCGTCCTGTTTCCCATACCGGTATTCGACACCACCCAGGAAGCACCTCCATTAGTGGATTTCCAAACACCTAAGCCGGGCGCATCACCCGCATCACGGTCACCGGTACCCATATACATAATGTTCGTATTGGTGGAATCAACCAGGATATCAGAAACACCCAATGTGGGCAAACTGTCGGTCAGAGCCACCCAGGAAACACCATTATTATTACTTTTCCACAATCCTCCGGAAGGCGTTCCCGCCCAGATCGTTGTATTTGAACCGGAAATGGTAAATGAAACGGAATTTACACGGCCTATCCCGTTAGGCTGTCCTGTTCCGTTTGCCGGCAGGTTTACCGGTCCCAATTGGGTCCACGATCCGTTCGGACTTGCCAATGGCATGGCCGCTATGGATTTGTACGCATTGATATTCTGCATTGGAGGCGGGAAATTTCCATCCTGGTCCACCCGTGCCGCCCAAAAGTTTTCCCAGCGTTTAAATACCTTCCAGCCATCTCCTTTTTTATGAACACGCCCCTGCCAGTATTTCTCAAATGCACTTTGCGTTTGGTAAAAATTAATACTTTGGTCCTGCATCATATCAATCCAATAAGGATAAGATGCGGTATCGTTTCTTTGCTGTGCTTTAATGCTTAACGACATTAAAACAGCAAGAATCAATACGGAAAATTTAATGTAGATCTTTTTCATAGGTGCAGTTTAGTCAGTTTAACGTTCAAAAGTATTAAAAATAAGGAAAGAATACAAATGTAATTTCAGTAAATATATTTAGCGATTGCAGTGGTTAATCCTATGAATTCAAACAAAAGCGGCTATGGTTTTAACCTCCTCCGTTCTTTTTTCTCCGCATGTTCTTTCTTGGCTTTCAATCGCTTTTCCTTAGTTGCGAGGCTTACTGAAGTAGGAATACGTTTCTTTTTGATTTTTAGGGTTTTATTTATCAGCCTGTAAAACTGCATAATCGCCGTTTCTTTATTCTTTAGCTGCGAGCTGGCAGTTTGCGCACTGATTAAAAGGATGCCCTCTTTGGTAAGACGGTTTTGCAATTTCGATATAAGCAATTCCTTTTCCTCATCACTTAACAGGCCTGAATTTGGAATATCGAAACGCAATTCCACACGGGTATTTACTTTATTTACATGCTGTCCGCCCGGACCGCTGCTGCGGTTAAAGCTGAATTTCAGTTCCCGATCCAAAGCGGGGCACTCTATTTTTTGTCGAATGGCCATTTAAGTGTTTATTACTCATCAAATATAGCAATTATTCTTGCGGCCTTTAATTTTATAGCGTTGACGGAATTTGTATAATCGTAATACTCTGCGGAAGTAAGCCCAAGGAGTGGCATTTTTTTAATTTTATTTGCATTTCCGCAGGTTTGGTGCTAAGCTCCGGAATCAATGTTTTCGTGTTCAAACGGTATTGATCTTTGGAAAAGGAAATTTTGGTTACCAATCGTCTTTTTCTCAATTGCTCCGTATTTAATTTTATTTCCACCGTTTCTTCCGGCGAACCGTTAATCAACATTATGGAGGTAATACCTTTATCCATAGTTACGTAAGCGCGCACATAGTCCGGAGCGTCCAAATTTAAGTTTAGCAAATTTTGCCCCATATATTTACTCCACAGATACATCGCCCAGTACTGACTACGCGGATGTACTTCCGGATCGTCAGGATTGAAAAGCCCGTGACCACCAGTAGGGGTTGTGGAAAACAGATCCCATTGAATGGCAATATCCACACCCGCCTTGGCCATTTCGCCAATCATCACGACCGACCATAAGGCATTGCGCATATCCACCGTTGTAATATCTTCCCGCACTTTAATATTCCACTCGGTAACGGCTACTTCGATGGAATTCAATTGAGCAGGCCGATACATTTTAATCCATGATTTAATCCGTGCCACGGCATTATTCACCTTTTCGGCTTGCTTTACCATACTTACAAAATCCGTATCATCATTATGAGCCGGATAGGCATGAAACGAAATAAAATCAATCATACAAGCGGTATCTTTGATTAAATCTTCGATAAATGCCAATTCCATGCTGGAGGCCACGCTCCCCCCTACTTTTATATGCGGGTCAACAGCTTTCATTGCCTTGGTAAACAATTTGTAGCGGCGAATATATTCCTCGCTGTTCATTTTGGAGCCATCGGGCAAGAAGTGTCCCAGTTCCCAATCTCCATCCAACTCGTTACCCAATTCCCAATATTTTACATCAAAGGGCTCTCGTGCATAGTTTTTCCGCTGCCGGGTCCATTTCACCCACTCTGCTGCCATACGCGGGCTGCCTGTGCCCATATTTACCGTTACCATTGTTTGGGCACCAAAGGATTGAATGTATTTATGTAAAAAAAGCACATCGGTAAATCCGTGGTAATCTGAAAGATGATGGGCAGTATCAGCAATACGAAAACCGGGTGCATAACCCGAATAGTCCACATCCCAACGCGCGTCAAGGTAGCGAGAAGTATCGAAACCTGTAAACAAGGGATTTCCACCTGCTTTAATGGTGCTGTCCCAAACCTGCTTTTCGATATAATTCTCCTCCGACAGCCGAACCTTGTTACCGTTCCAATACAGTTCGTTCGACCAGGAACCGCCCGGCATACGCATAATTCCGGGATTCAGCGCGTGCAGATGTTCTTGCAGCTTGAAATTCATCAGCCATGATTCTTCATAATACACCCCGACATTGGTCCCCAAAAGCATTGATTTGTCAAAGCGCACGGCTGCCGAATCTATATTATAAAACAAGGAATACTCTTTTTGCTGCGCTTGCAACAAAAAGGGTAATAGCATCAAAACAACAAATTGTATTTTCTTGCTTATCTTCATCTTATCCCATTATTATTTCTATACTATGTTTCTTGGCATCCGTAAATATCGGTGCTATATTATGCTGCATTTCTTTCCCGTCCACAATCATAGTCTTCACTCCTTTAGACACATGCTCAGGATTTTTCACATTTATCTCATAAACGGCTCCCCTAAAGTACCGCAAGGCCTTAAAACCATCCCAATCTTTGGGAATACACGGATCGATTTCCAGGCCATCGTGCCGCGGGCGAATGCCCATAATATATTTAGTTGCCGCCTGATAAGTCCAGGAAGAAGTGCCCGATAACCAGGAATTTCTTGCCAGCCCGAACTGCGGATGCTCATCACCCAAAATATTTTGCGGATAGCAATAAGGCTCACACTCAAAACGGTCTATGATATCGTTTTTCGAAGCAGGATTTATCTGATTATAATATTGATACGCACGATCTCCATTTCCAATCATAGTTTCGGCTATCATCACCCAGGGATTGGAATGCAGGAAAATACCCCCGTTTTCTTTAGCACCCGGAGGATAGGTGGTTACTCCGCCTTTTGCCGGATCAAAACCGTTATAACCCGGCCAGCTGAGTTTGATACCGAATTCCGTATTCAGCTTTTCGTTTACCGACTGCAATGCACGTTTGGCTCGATGCTCCGGCGCAAAGCCCGATAGTATCGTCCATGATTGTGCATTGGTATAAATCTGCCCCTCGCTATTCTGCTTTGAGCCGATGGGCGAGCCGTCTTCCTCGAAATAGCGCACATACCAATCTCCGTCCCAGCAATGACGGTTCACAACTTCTTTCATGGCGGCATGATTGTCACGGTATTGGCCGGCTCGGATTTCATCACCCAGATATTCCATTAAGTCAATCATTTCCAACAGCGCCTTTCCATATAAATTTGCCACAAAGACACTTTCGGCATCACCCTGCAGATTTACCGTATCATTCCAATCGGCAAAACCCAAAAGCGGCAATCCGTGCTTGCCCGTATTATTTTTGGTAAAATCCAATGCGCGGCGCAAATGCTCCAAAACGCTTGCTTTTTCACGTTGCCCGAGTTCTGTTTCCGCATCATAAAAGCTGATTTCTTCCTGCAGAAAATCATAATCCCCGGTTTCTTTCAGATACTCGCTCACAGCCAAAATCACCCACAAATGATCATCCCCGTAATAAGTGCCTTCGCCCTCTTCGCGCGAATCGCCTTCGTTGGCCTCCATGGTCAACGGAAAAAACTGGTGCATGGCCGAACCATCCGCCTTTTGTACAAAAAGTAATTTTCTTAATAAGTCCTTGGCCTCTTTTGGCGCACTGGTCAGTACACCCATCACATCCTGCGAACTGTCGCGGAAGCCCAAGCCCCGCGCACCCAGGCCCAATTGATAGAGCGACAGGTAACGCGACCAGTTCAGAGTGGTATGGCATTGCCGCGGATTATGAATATTTATCATCGTATTGAAAAGCGCATCAGGCGTTTCGAATTGAGCTTTGGACAAATAATCATCCCAAAATTCCGCCAGTCCGGCAAAAGCTTTATCCACCTCCGTTTCGTCACGATAGCGTTCAACTGTTTCTTTTACTTTATCCGGCTCTTCCTGTCCCAGGAGTGTAATCAGCCGTTTGCTTTCGCCGGGAGCCAACTTTCCCATTTTGTGCAATAATGCCGCGATATTATCCCCGCGCCGCGCTTCGTAATTGGATAGATGCGGTTGTTGCAATTCCAATGGATTTTTCCAGCTTCCGTATTCATTTTCTCCCAAAAATAACTTACGATCGGTTTGAAAAGAATCCACCGGCTGATTAGAGGTGAAAAAATTATTTTCAAATTCTTTTTTCATAAAAGCATACTGCCGCAACAGCACACCACCTCCGGCACATTTTTCGGCATCCACCATCATTGTTTGCGGCACCCAATCGGCATTGGTATATTGTTTCAAGGCATCGAAATGGGTAAATTCAACCACAGGAATTACGTCCAGTTCTACAGCTTCATCACGCAAATTAGTAATACGAATATCACGCAACATCACATTGGACGCTGTGGGTACAAATATCGTTACCTCTGTCCGAATACCGTGGATTTCGGAAATAATTTTCTGATAAGAAAGGCCCACACGGCATTCGTATTTATCATACGAATCCAGTGTCGGCACATAATAAGGCGCGAAAACCTTATAGCCGTTCTTTTCCTTGATACGAATATACAAGGTTTCGCCTTTGAAATCCGAGGATGGTAATTG
>CAYUAN010000281.1:0-5685 GCA_964442545.1 uncultured Prolixibacteraceae bacterium
GGGCCCGAATGACGGATTCTAGCGCTTGTGGGGCTTGCAGAATGGTTCAAATAAATATAAGCCACAGGCATCTCGACTACGCTCGATGACCTCTGGTAATTGGGCTTTGCTTTCGGGCTTCAAGGTCGTCGAGCGGAGTCGAGACGCCGGCTTCAAGGTCGTCGAGCGGAGTCGAGACGCAACTTTTGCCTTGACACTTTTGCCTTTTGCCTTTAAGGTAGCCGAGCGGAGTCGAGGCCCCGGCTTCCAGCTTCAAACTTCAAACCTTTTACCTTAACACTTTTTACTTTTACCTTCTCCCTAATTCCTATCTTTGCGGCCATGAACAAACGCATCCTCCGGCTGGCTATTCCCAATATTATCAGCAATATCAGCATTCCCCTGCTGGGTATGGTGGATACCGCGCTGATGGGCCACCTCGACAGTCTGGTTTATGTGGGAGCTATCGCCCTGGGAAGCATGGTTTTTAATTTTATTTACTGGGGACTGGGCTTTCTGCGTATGGGAACCGTGGGTTTTACCGCTCAGGCAAAGGGCGCGGACGACCAAAAAGAAATCACGCGGGTACTCTATCGCGCCGGGCTTATCGCCCTTGCCGGCGGCATCGTGATTATCGCCCTGCATCCTATTATTATTGATCTGGGGCTCCGCCTTACCGACGCGGGATCCGAAGTTGAGCAGTATGCTCGGGAGTACTTCAATATCCGCGTATGGGCCGCACCGGCCTCGCTACTGATTTTGGTGCTTAGCGGATGGTTTGTGGGCATGCATAATACCATCTACCCCATGATTATTTCCATTATTACCAATATTCTGAACATCGGATTCAGCTTCTGGTTTGTCTTTGGCATGGATATGAAAAGTGATGGTGTGGCCTGGGGAACTTTAATTGCACAATACCTTTCCGCGGGACTCGGCATCGGTTTTATCATTTGGAAATACCGTAAATACCTAGTTAAAGTTTATTGGAACAAACTATTGGACAGCAATGCGCTACGGAATTTCGCCAATGTAAATTCGGATATTTTCATTCGCACCTTGGGCATTATCTTCGTTTTTTCCTTTTTTACCATACAATCGGCCAATATTGACGACCGTACCATGGCAGTAAATTCCATATTGTTTCAATTCTTTATTTTCTTCTCTTATATGCTCGACGGCTTCGCCAATGCCGGGGAGGCGCTGAGCGGAGAGGCCGTGGGGATGAAAAGCAAATCCGTAATGCTGAGATACACACGCTACCTTTTTTCCTGGGGTTTGGCATTCAGTTTATTATTTACGCTGGCCTATTTATTTTTCGGCAATCAAATCTTGATGCTGCTTACGGACAATTCCGAAATTATTTCCGCCGCCCGCCCCATGATGTTTTGGGTGGTCATGATGCCCTTGGTTTCATTCGGGGCCTTTATGTGGGACGGCATTTTTATCGGTGCCACTGCCTCCCGCGCCATGCGCAATACCATGATTCTGGCTACGCTCGTCGTATTTCTGCCTATCTATTATTGGGGCCCCTGGGATTTGGTTAACCGCCTTTGGATTGCCTTTATGGCCTATATGTTTGCCCGGGGACTGTTTCTGGGACTAGCTTTTCAAAAATCCGTATTACGAAATTTATATTAGCTTTTTAAGGAGGAGAGACATCGTGGTTTTAATAATTTTCTTAATTTTACAAAGACTTACTCCATAGAGTAGTACTAAGTCATTGTATCACCCCCTAAAACTAAGTATAATGAAGAAATTTAATAGATTTTTTGCTTTTGTATTTTCGGTTTTAATACTTGCTTCATGCCAGCATAATGAAACTCCATTACAAAACAAGCAGAAAAATTTTGACATCCGCCAAGACTATTTTATAATGCGAAGCGGCTCACTCACAAAACAAAGTATGCGGCGCTATGAGACAGCAATAAGTCAAGTGCAAAAGCGCCAACAAAGCAAAGGCGGTGGTTTTCAAACTCCCTGGACACTCGAAGGCCCGCTAAATGTAAGTGGTCGAGTAAACATCATCCGTTTACATCCCAATGATCCAGCCACTTGGCTTGTGGGCGAATCAACAGGAGGGATTTTTAAAACCACCGATGGCGGACAAACATATACTCCGGTATTTGATCAATTCAATCACCTGGCTATCTCGGAGCTTGTTTATCACCCCACAAATCCCGACATTGTTTTTGCCGGAACCGGCGATGAGAATATTTCGGGCTATCCTTTTTCGGGCAGCGGCGTGTATAAAAGCACCGACGGCGGAAATACCTGGCAAGCCTTTGCACTGCAGAATACCGGTATTATCAGCACTATTTGCATCCACCCTACCCACCCCGACACCATGTTTGTTGCGGCAATGGGTGTGCCTTTTTACGCAGACAGTAATCGGGGCGTGTATCGCACCTACGACGGCGGCAACAGCTGGCAGCAGGTTTTGTTGCCCGATACAACGGCCGGAGTCATCGATTTATTAATCGACCATAACGATCCGCAAACCATATATGCTGTAGGCTGGAACCGGGTGCGAAACAATAATATTTCGATAGCCTGGGGCCCGCAATCTCAACTATATGTTTCCCATAACGGCGGCGACACCTGGCAGATATCTAATATAACCGGTTCTTCACTTCCAAATTCAAGAATCGGAATTGCACAGACAAATACAGCCAATAATCGTATTTATGCCACAGTAACAAAAAATCTTTCTTTTGGTTTGAAAGGGGTATATTATTCGGATAATTCGGCCCAAACATGGCAAAGCATCAATACGCAGAGTATCAACAGTATTTATATGTGGTTTGGCTGGTATTTCGGCCAGATCAGAGTAAATCCGTATAATCCGAACAAGATTTATCTTTTGGGGCTGAGTTTGTCCGAATACAATACGCAAACTTCAACATGGACAGATATTACAGCTTTGCATGTGGATAATCATGACTTGACTTTTCTTTCCGAAGACAGTTTAATTGCAGCCACGGACGGCGGGCTGTTTTTGTCTGCCAACGGAGGCCAAACATGGTCGGATATTGATAATATTCCCGCCACACAGTTTTACCGTGTTGCATTCAATCCATTTATTTCGGGAGAATACTGGGGCGGTTTGCAAGACAACGGAACCGTAAAAGGAAATGCCTCTTCAATAAACAATTGGGTGCCAATGTATGGAGGCGACGGTTTCCAAACCGTATTTGACAGAACAAATAAAAACACCGTTTATATGGAATCGCAAAACGGCGATTTGGTTTATGCCCAATCCGGAAATTTAATGGGTAGTTATGCTCAAGGTATTCAGCAAAGTGACAGACGTTCGTGGGATATGCCGGTGATTAACGATAAAAACAACACCTTTTACACAGGTACATTCAGAGTCTATAAAAACACTAATGTTCCTTATGGCAATTGGAGTGCCGTAAGCCAGGATATTACCGATAGTATTGCAAGCCGATATCACGTAATCAGCGCTTTGGGCGTATCGGAAATAAATACTGATTTTGTGTATGCAGGAACATCAGACGGTCATGTTTGGCGCTCAACAAATGCCGGAAATTCATGGTCTGAAATAACCCATAATCTGCCCGATTTATACGTTACCTCCACAGAAGCATCGCCCTCATTTGCCGATAATGTTTTTGTGGCTTTATCGGGCTATCGTGATAACAATAATTATCCGCATATCTTCAAATCAACAGATAAGGGAGATACGTGGAATGCCATTGCCGGAGATTTACCCGATTTATCGATTAACGCAATCGTAATATTACCGCATCAAAACGACAGCATTATTTTTGTAGCAACAGACGGCGGCGTGTACGGCACAAGCAATAACGGGCAAAACTGGCTGCGAGTTGGGAATAATATGCCTGTTATTCCGGTTTATGATCTGGTTTATGATAGTTTAAGCCGGAAATTAGTAGCTGCCACCTATGGGCGGGCTATGCACAGTATTGCTATCGACTCTCTAATGCCCGGCTTAACTATTGGCATTAACCAGCCAAAGCGGCAATCTGCCATTTTTGTATTTCCTAATCCGACGCATCATCATTTATTTATTAGTACAAACATTGCAGAGAAATACATTATAGAAATATATAATCCGTCGGGGCAAACGGTAAAAAAGGTAAAATCCGAACGGAAAGACCGCCTGCAAATAGATCTCTCGGATTTAGTAAACGGGGTCTATATTATTCGTATTCAAACAGACAATAATGAGGTAGTACGGAAAATTATCAAAATCTAAACTCGCCCGTAATAAAAGATAGCGTAAATTTGTGTCAGAATTTTGATGTAAAATAAATGGCCAAAGACAATACTATCCTTATTCAAAACGATCTTATTATCCGAAACAAAGAATTGCATTGTTTGTATCGTGTTGATGATATCCTGAGCACCTATGACCGTGATATGGATTCATTGTTGCAGGAATTGGTCGCGCTATTGCCGGAGGCCATGTCTCATCCTGATATCGCCGCTGCAGCGATTAGTCTTGACAAATACCATGTTGAATCAGAAGGATTTACCAATACGCAACTTAAGATTTCATTTGATATCATCAGCGAAGAAAAAAAGCGTGGAACACTTACCGTGGTGTATACAAAGCCCATACGAAACGAAAAGGGTATTTTTACGCCGGATGAGTTTCAACTTCTGAAAACCATTGCCTCGAAAATCGGTTCGTTCCTGCTGTATAAAAAGCTGCAGGAAACCATAGCGGAATTGCAAAAACAGGAAAAGAAAGAGGTAATTCAGGATTCCGATCAAAAGGTGTACGAGTGGTTGAAATCACAAGATTTAACGGATGATGAAATCGCGCAGATGATGAAGGTGAAGATTGAGTTCGGAAAAGGGGAAACCATTTGCAAACAAGGGGCCATTGCCTCATATATCATTTTACTGTCTGATGGATTATCGAAAAACTATTTGGTAGGATATCAGGAGCGGGGCTTTAATTTTAAGATAATCAAACCGATGAATTTTATCGGACTTTCCTCGCTTTACGGAAATAATTTCTATGCTTTTTCCGGCTCCGCACTCACCAAATGCGAGGCATATCTTATTGATTCGCAACTAATCAAAAACATAGTCAGCACCAATCGCGCTTTTGCCAACCGCATGTTGAGCTGGTATTGCGAAACTACGCAAGGCCATCTGAAGCGGCTCTCGTCCATCGCCAATAAGCAATCGTTGGGGCGCATGGCAGAAATACTGCTTTACCTATCCGACGATATTTTCGAAGGGCCGATTATCACCAATAATGTCAGTCGTAAAGATATCGCCGAGCTGGCGGCGATCAGTACCGAGAGCGCAGTGCGTTTTCTTTCCGAATTTAAGAAAGACAGAGTGATTCGTATTTTGCCTAACCGGATTGAAATCCTGAAGAAAGACATTTTGGAGATGATTGCTAATTCTTAGGCGAGGGCTTTTCAAAACTTATATGCCCTTATATGCCTTATATGGTTCAAAAAAAATCTTCGTGCAACTCCGCGTCTTCTTTGTGTCCTTTGTGTAACAGCTACCAAATTATCGCAAATAAATTCCACAGTGTAACACAGTGTTTTACATAGAGTAACACAGAGAACCAATCCAAACTTATATGCCCTTATATGCCTTATATGGTTCAACAATAATCATCGAATTGAACGAATTAATCGAATTTTTATCCTCGCGGTCACTCGGATGATTGTTTTTACCGCGAATTGGCGC
>CAYUAN010000282.1:0-2134 GCA_964442545.1 uncultured Prolixibacteraceae bacterium
GTCAAAGAAATTAAATATTGTTAAAAATACAGACAAAAATTAGTTTAGAGGAAATTGCTTTACTGTTTTTTAAAAATTCTATGACATATTTTCTAAAAACAAAGCTTACCTTTGACCTATCGCATTAAGCTGCTTTAAAACTACGATATGACGGAAAAGTATACAAAGAAATGCCCGAATTGTGAGATCGAATTTGATACCGATTATAAATTTTGTCCCCATTGCGGCCAGGAGAATACAGATACTCATTTGAGTTTTCGATTATTTATAAAAGACTACCTTTCGGCGGCCTACCTTATTGATTCAAAGATACTCCAATCTATCAAGAAACTTTTGTTTCAACCCGCAAAAATTACCAACGAATTTTTAGAAGGAAAAAGGGAGAGTCAGGTACCGCCCATCCGAATGTATCTTGTGGTCAGTTTAATCTACTTTACCATTTTATCCCTGCCCCATTTCGGAACAAAATCCGTTACCGACACGCTGGAAAATGACCTGGCCATCGAACTGAAGGCAGATTCCGTTCATAACTCGGCAACAGACAACAGCAGTACTCTTGAACAACGCTTTGAGTATTATATGCAAAATCAGGCGGCCAAGATGAAAACGGAAATCGGCCGTTACACCTTTGTGCAAAATCTCAAGAAGTATATTTCCACAGGGCTGTTTCTGTTTATCCCCGTAAATGCCCTTCTTCTATACATCTTATTCAGAAAACGAAGGCCGTACTATATTCAGCATTTTATGTTTGTCATCCATTTGCAAACCGCGATGTTTATCTATTTCAGCTTTTTTAATATCATTGATTTGTTTTATCAAAGCGACACCTTTATGGTGCTCCGGCTGATGTTCGGATGGACATTGGGACTCATTTGGTTTAAGAAATTTTACCACTTTAATTGGGCCAAAGGATTTCTGCTCTATGGTATTTATTGGATTTTCTACGGCAGTTTATTCTTGATATTTCTACTAAGCATATTCTTTATCAGCTTATTTACACTTTAATTTAATAATAACCAATGAGCATTTTACACTATTTTGGCAATGACCCCGACAAACGCGCACGATTTATCTTTGATTTTATCGCGCCTGTTTACGGTTCCATTGATAAGGGGCTACAGGATTCCTTTGCCAAAGCCGCCGGATTGTTGTCCGAAAATATTCCGCTAAAAGGATTATCAGTCTTGGATGTGGGCTGCGGCACCGGGGCCTGGGGGGCCGCCCTGCAACATCTTGGAGCCGTAAATATCTGCGGTGTGGATATGAGTCCGAAAATGCTGAAGGAAGCACGCAAAAGGCATCCCGATTTCTGCTTTACATCCTCCGATGCCCGCAACATTCGTAAATTCGATGACAATCAATTCGATATAGCCACAGCATCCTATGTTTTACACGGGGTAAAGGCGGATATCCGCCGCGAAATTCTGGAAGAGATGAAACGTCTGGCCACAAAATATGTAGTCATCCACGACTTTTATGGAAAAACTCCGCTGTTTGTACAATTTTTGGAATTTATGGAGCGCTCGGATTACAAAAACTTTAAACGCAACTTTGGACGGGAGATGGAGGAGCTGTTTAATAAAACCGAAATCATTGCCACTCCGGACGGAACGGCCTTATATATTGGATTTATCTGATTTTTATGAAACGAGCTGCCATTCTTATTTTTTTCTTTTACCTGGGCTTCAACTTATTTGCACAGCAGCAGGACGTTTATGCGCCGATGATTAATGACTATTGTCGGGAAGCACAAAAAAAAGAAATCGCGAAAAGTCCGAAAAACGAAATCATCCTCCGCAATTTGGAGGTTTCCGCTAAAATTCGAAAGAAATATACAGATACGATTGAGCGAATTATCACGGAAATCATGACGGAAAATGATAGTATCGACCGGAGCGGAGCGGAAATAATCTTCAGCAAAAGGTTTTTGTATGAGCTTATTTACAATTGCGATTATTACCTCGAAATTACACGGGCAGCCATCGACTCCTGCCCTCCCGAAACTCCGAGTTTGCAATATGTGGCCGTAAAAGTAAATGCCTACCTCGCCCGGCATCCCGAATTTACAGCCAAAGAAGCTGTTGATTCATCCATGGTTCAAGCCCTTACATATTGTCATGAGATTCCGCAGGAA
>CAYUAN010000283.1:0-6960 GCA_964442545.1 uncultured Prolixibacteraceae bacterium
CCTGGAATGCCGGGGGCGGATTCCGTTATCTTTTGGCTCGTATGTTTGGCCTGAAGATGGGTATTGATGTGGCTTTCGGCCCTGAAGACTGGGCGGTTTATATGGTAATTGGCACAGCCTGGTTAAAATAATGAGGCATAAAATACCCGGACTAAATTCAATTAGTAAATGCGACATATTAGAGGAATAAATAAGCTTAAAAATTCCTTTGCTCTACCTTACTTCTAATTAAAGCTTATATTTAACCTCTACTAAATTAGAAAAGCAAATCTTAACTTTAGATGAAAAAATTAGCACTGGAAATTATTCAACATCTAACCAGTCTGAAAAGATAAAATTTATAATTGAAAAAATTCAAAAGTTAGATAAACTCTGGCTTAATGGAACATTTCAGTTTATAGAAATTCTTCAAAAAATTATGTTTCCCCAAGGCATGATCGTTAAGGCAGATACTAAGCAAGTTCTAACCGATAATATTAATGAAATATTCTTTATAATCGGTTCATTTATTGATGGATGTAAGCAAATAAAAAGCGGACAGCCAATGAAAAATATTGACTTGTCCGCTTCAGTACCCAGGGCCGGGGTCGAACCGGCACGAGTGTTACCTCATTGGTGTTTGAGACCAACGCGTCTACCAATTCCGCCACCTGGGCTAGTCTTGGAATTTTTGAGAGTGCAAAGATATAATTTTTTAAATAAGGAAAACAATTAAATATTTAGAAAAATAATCAATCCGTGCCGGTGTTTATAACGCCCTCCGGCAGTATTCGCTTATCAATCAATTATGTTTATTTTCGCAAAGAATCGAAATTATAAATTTGAGCTTTAATTTATGAAAAAGACATTGCTATTTATCGGATTATTGGTGTCGGCTATAATTTTTATAGCGGCGCTGACAAACGCCGCACATTCTCCGGGCGGCCAAACCGGCTCACCGGCTGATGGAAGCAATTGTACGGTTTGCCACACCGGAACGCCTCAAACCGCAGCTTCAAGTTGGATTAGCCATAATATTCCGTCCTCCGGCTATGTTCCGGGACAAACCTACACCGTTACGTTAACGGGAACACATTCCGGCGTGCAACGTTTTGGCTTTGAATGTACTGTCGAGGATAGTAAAAACAATAAAGTCGGAGTATTTACCATAACAAATAGCGCGGAAACAGAATTGGTAAATATGTCGCATGCCGTATCGCATACGGGAAGCGGCTTAACTCCTTCAAACAATAGCAAAAGCTGGTCTTTCGACTGGACAGCCCCTGCTGCCGGTACAGGCGATGTGACCTTTTTTGCCGCCCTGAATGCCGCCAATGGTGATATGGGTGCCTCGGGCGATGTTATTTACCTCTCCCATTTAACGGTCGCGGAAGATGTTTCTTCGGGAATCAATGATGGTCACATAAACGATTTAATTTCGATTTATCCTAATCCGGCCAATGATTTTCTGAATATTCAGTTTAATCATGGTCTTTCAGGGGAAGTAAAAATTTATAATGTTGCCGGTAAAGAACTTGTTTCCAATAAGCTAAATCGGAGCACCCCACTATGTAAATTGGATGTTTCCGGATTATCAAACGGAATTTATTTTGTGCAAATCGATACCGGAAAAGACCAAATTTCCAGGCGTTTTATCAAACGATAAACAGAATGGTTTAAAGGAAACACTTTTGCGCTTCCTGTTTTTAATTTCTCCACTTAATAAAAAAGTCTGCGTACTTTTGGCTCATGGAATTAAGCGTATTTTCAGACGAACATTTTATGAAAGAAGCCATCAGGGAAGCACGCCTGGCCTTTGCCGAGGATGAGGTTCCTGTGGGCGCGGTGGTGGTATGTAATAAACAAATTATCGCCCGGGCGCATAATATGACCGAGAAGCTCAATGATGCTACCGCTCATGCGGAAATGCTGGCGATTACCGCGGCCGAAAACTTTTTGGGCAGCAAGCATCTGAACGAATGCACACTCTATGTTTCCCTGGAGCCTTGCGTGATGTGTGCCGGGGCTTTGTTTTGGACACGAATCGGGAAGGTCGTGTATGCCGCTGCAGACGAAAAATACGGTTTCAAAAAATCCGGTGCGAATTTGTTGCACCCGAAAACAGAGCTTGTTTCCGGACCGTTGGCTGAGGAATCCTCCGCATTGTTAAAAGAATTTTTCGCCAAAAAACGCGTTTAGGAACTTTATGAAATCGCGCAAACTAAATATCACCCTTATTCTCGCCTCTGACGATAATGATCCTTTGCGCCGTAAAGATCCTTTCCAGCCCTTATCCCTTCCGATACTCGCTTCGGTGGCTCCGGAGCATAATTATACTTTTATCGATATGCTTTGGGACTGGGATAAAGTCGATTTTGACACCAAGAATGAAATCATTGGAATCAGCTATCGCGAGTCGGCCCAGTATAAGGCTTTTGAATTGGGCGACGCCTTTTTGAAAAAAGGTAAAACGGTTATTTTAGGCGGGGTTCAGGCCACCGCGCTGCCTTTTGAGGCAAAAAAACACGCCACCGCCGTAGTGATGGGCGAGGCGGAAGATTTGTGGCCTTTAGTGCTGGAGGATTATCAAAAGCAAGAATTAAAGGATTTCTATGTATGTTCCCCGCAGAAGTTTGATGCAAAAGGATATACATTTTATCAATCCGAAGATCTCCCCACTTTACAAAATTTGCCTAAACCCAATAGAAAACTCTTTAGTCGAAAATATGATTTTGAATTAACGTTCGCTTCAAGAGGATGTCCGATAAACTGTGATTTTTGTACGGTAAGTTACGTTTTTGGAAAGAAAATGCGCTTTAAGCCCGTGAATGATGTGGTAGAAGAAGTAAAAGGCTTCCGGCGCTTTTATTATTTATTGGACGATACTGTTTTTGGGCGCCCGCATTGCTACGACTATTACCTGGAGCTGTATGATAAACTGGCGGCTTTGCCCAAACGTAAATACTGGACTGGGCAAATAAATCTGGATGCGGCAAGCCACGAAAAAGGCAGGGAAGTTATTCGCCGTGCAGCTAAAGCCGGCCTGGTATATGCCGCCGCCGGCCTGGAATCGGTGAATTATACTACCCTGAAAGAGAGTGGCTCCCATGCCAAGATGGGCATAAAAAACGCGGAAGATTACCTGGCTAAAATGAAAGAAAATATCGCTTTTATCCAGGAGCAGGGGATTTTTATTTCGGGTTGGTTTGCCATCGGATACGATACGGACAGCATTCAGACGTATTACGACACGCTGAAGTTTTGCGAGGAGACCAATATCCTGCCGGTGTTTACTCCGGTGCGTGCATTAAACGGAAGTCGCCTTTGGGACAAGATGGAAGCTGCCGGGCGTTTGCAGGACGGCTCAAAACATATTTCCAATATCAAACATCCCGTGCTGGAAGATGAAGATATTCTAAACGCTGTGGTGGACACCGCCCGAAAAGGCTATAATGCGAAAATTAATTTAAATCGTATTCGGCATCACTTCAAGCTTTTTCGCCGAAGCGAACGCAATTTGCACGATGCCATTTTCAAAACTATTTTTATTTCGATTACTCAAAACCGGATGAAAAAGATTATTTTTGAAGAGAATAAACGAATGGCCAAAAGCATTGGAAAAAATATTTAACTATAAATTTTATGTGCGCGGTTATGAGCTGGATTCCTTCGGCCATGTAAACAATGCCGTATATGTCAACTACCTGGAGCAAGCTCGTTGGGAGATTGTGCATGAGCTGGGACTCTTGAAATTGCTACAGGAGCAAAAAAGCTTTCTTGTGGTGGTGGAAACAAATATCAAGTACGTGAAAGAATTGCGCATGTTCGACCAATGCAGGGTAGAAACCAAAATGTTTGGCCGCGGCTTTTTTATTGATTTCAAGCAAGATATTTTTGACGCGAACAACGAAAAAGTGGCCAAGGCGAAAATCAAATGTTTATTTCTGGACGAGCAACGCCGGCCTGTTGACATTCCCGAACAAGTGATTCCTTATTTGTATGAGCGTGATTGAGTTTAGCGATTCCATAGCAGTTATTACCCTTGATAATCCGCCGCAGAATTATTTGAAGCGCCCGGAGTTTATTTCACTTGAAGTGTTGAAATTGGCGCTCGCCGGGGAAGAATGTAAAGCCGTAATAATAAAAGGAACCGGTCGCCATTTTTCAGCCGGGGCCGATACGGAAGAACTTCGGAAACTGCTTAAATCCGGAACCATAGAGCAGGAGTTGCGAAAAGGAAAGGAATTATTAAAGTTTTTGCGTGCTTTGAAGATTCCGCTAATTGCCGCCATTGAAGGTGTTTGCTTTGGCGGGGGGCTTGAAATCGCTTTAAATTGCGATATCCGCCTGGCCTCCGAAAAGTCGCTGTTTGCTTTTCCGGAGGCGAATCTGAACCTATTGCCCGGAATGGGCGGCAGCCGGATGTTGCCCGCCAAAATCGGCAAGGCGAAAACTTTGGAACTGCTGCTGAGCGCCGATGTTTTCGATGCGCAAACCGCTTTTGAATTGCAATTGCTTGATCAGTTGTGTTCCCCGAAAACGAGCTTTTCACAGGCCATGCAATTGGCACGTAAGATGACCAATGAGCGGCCGCTGTATTTGATTAACGCCATTGTGGAAGCCGTGCGTAATGCGCAGGAACTTTCGTACGACGAGGCCATGGAACGCGAAACCCGACTTTTTGCTCAATTGGCACGAAAAGCCGTCAGGAATGGATAAGGAACGACAGATAACGGAGCGGATGCTTATCGCGGATTTTGAAAAGCAAATCGGCTCGGAACGATATACGGACTTTTTTACCGAAAGCGAAATCGCCCGCTATGGCAAAAGGCGCGGGAAAGGCGGTTTGGCCGCACGCTATCTCATTAAAAAGATTTTACTGGAAAATGCTTCAATAGAGGGCGGATATACAGCGCTTGAGATATTAAACGAGAAATCGGGCAAGCCGGTATTGAAACTGCAAAAGCCGCTTTTCGGCAATTCCGAAAATATCCATATTTCCATTTCACACACCAAACACGAAGTAGCGGTATTTGTCCTTATAAGTTATGAATAAAGCGATTACATATCAAAAAACAGAAGGCATCGGCTATTTGCAATTGTCCGCCCCGCCGAAAAATGAGATGAGCATTTCATTTTTCCGGGACTTTGACCGCCTGATGGAGCAGATTGCCCGTGACCGTGATTTGCGCGGATTGATTCTCCATTCCGAAGGGCGTCATTTTTCTTCGGGTGCCGATACGGAGGAATTACTTAAGCTTTTTACGAAAAATAAAGAAACGCTTCCCGGGCAAATAGCGGAAAACAGCAAGGCTTTTCAACGGATGCATCAATTGGCGGTTCCGGTGGTAGCTTGTCTGAAAGGAATATGCTACGGCGCGGGACTGGAGCTTGCCCTAAGTGCTCATTTTCGCATTGCCGCGCCCAATACGCGGATGAGTTTTCCCGAGGCGGCTTTCGGCATTATGCCCGGCCTGGGCGGCCTGGGCTTGCTTAGTCGCATTGTCGGCGAAGCCAAAGCTATGGAACTTGCTTTAAGCACGGATTCTTTGGATGCGGAGGAGGCGAAAGCCCTGGGATTAATTGATATATTTGCAACAAGGGATGAATTAATCAATCAAGCGGAAGCCTTAATAAATAGCTTGCCGGAGAAATATCATCCGGAATTAAAAAAGAACTACTTACGTAAATGGAGTTGAATAAGGTAAAAATCACCGGTACCGGAGCTTTTCTCCCGGGCAAACCGCTTAGCATCGAGCAGGTGGATGATGTTTTGGGCTGGCCCGAACAAGCCCCCAAACGAATCCAGAAATGGCTGAAACGGATGCGCGGCCTGATGGATGAATTGTTGGAGGTGGATTATTACCATTACGCCATCGATCCGGCTACCGGAGCATTTACGGAGGATAATATCACGATGTCGGTCAAGGCGGCACGGCAGGCTATTGCCGCGGCAGGCATTGATGCCGGGGATATTGATTTTATCGCCTACGGCAGTGCCCATCAAGACCAGATGCCTACGGCTTCGGTGCGTATTCAGGAGGCTTTGGGCATTGAACGCTGCGCCGAGCTGTCGATTCATGCCAATTGTACCTCGGCTTATAAAGCTTTTCTGACGGCCTTTGATTTTATTCGCCTGGGGCGAGCCAAAACCGCTTTGGTGCTGTCGTCCAATATGTCTTCGTCGGAATTGCGCGCCTCTTACTACAACCAGGAAATTGTAAAAAAGGAAGAACTGTTTTTGCGCTATTTTCTAAGCGATGGGGCCGGAGCTGTTATTTTGCAGGCTGCCGGGCCGGATGAAAAGGGCTTGTTTGTGAAGCATTGTTATATCGAATCGGCCGGAGGCAAAAAGCCCGCGGCGATGTTGAACAAACGCCCGGCCTACTGGATGAACCCCAAAGAAGAATTTGAAAAAGGGCTGCATCATTTGGCGCAAATGTATAATGAACAACTGGGCGAGCATTTCCACGAGAAAAACGGTTCCATCTTTTTCAACGGCCTGCAACGGATGATTCGCCTTTATGATATTGATGTAGCGCGATTACGCTATTTTCAGGTTAATTTTCCTTCCAAACATATTGCAGAGCTGGTGATTGAAGAATGTCAAAGCTTGGGTATTGATCCGAAAACGCTCTATTCCACTATGTCGGGGATGGGCTATGCGGGCCCGCCCATGGTTTTTATCAGCCTGCACAAAATTTTTAGTGAAGAGGATTTGCAAAGCGGCGATTTGGTGATGAGTTTTGTAACGGAGGTCAGCAAATTTATGCAGGCCGGATTTAGTTTGGAATATCGATAAAATGGTCGGAGCGATAAAACATATAGCCATTATCGGTGGCGGAAAAATGGGGCAAAACCTCTTTTATTTTTTTGCCGGAAAAAATTATCGCCTGCATTGGATTGTCCGTTCAAATTTGGAACAGCACCGCAAAAAATTTCAACGGAAAATAAAACGCGAGCTTAAAAACGGTCTGATTG
>CAYUAN010000284.1:0-2413 GCA_964442545.1 uncultured Prolixibacteraceae bacterium
TTATTTTTAACATTAAGAAATTAAGGAAAATTAAGTAGTTATTGCACAAAGGACACAAAGAAAGCACAAAGTTACACAGAGATTTTTTGAACCATATAAGGCATATAAGGGCATATAAGTTTGGATTGGTTCACTGTGCTACTCTGTGTACAACACTGTGTACCACTGTGAAATCAATAGGTGGCTGTTACACAAAGGGCGCAAAGAAGACACAAAGTTGCACAGAGGTTTTACCTCATCGAATTACACAGATTTAAGAGAAAAACTTTCACTCGTATCAGTTCGATGATAAATTACCCCAACATATCTGAGGCTAAATCATTGCCAATAGTCTTTACTTTTGAGGCGGTGTGAGTTTCCCCCGCTTTACATGCTGAATATAAATATCAAAAATCAGGGTCGTATTCGGTGGAATCATCGGCAGATTTCCCTTTTCGCCAAAGGCAAGGCTCGGCGGAATAATTACGCGTGCCTTTTCCCCTTCATGCAAATAGCTTACCCCTTCCATAATTCCGGGAATCAACATATTGGTCCCCGTAATCAGTATCAAAGAATCATCACGTTCATAAGTGGACTCCAGAATCCGGCCGTCTTCAAAATAGGCGACATATTTTATGGTTACCGTATCACCGGGAATAATACGTTCTCCTTCGGTTTTTTGCACGATGATATACTGCAAACCCGACTTGGTGGTAACCGTATCCTTTTCGCTTACATCGTATGGCTTCGGAATAGCATCTTCATCAATCTTTATCATCTCCACATCGAAAACCAAATCGGCTTTTGCGGGTATGGCCGGCGGACGGCCCTGCTCCCCGTACGCCAAGGTATAAGGAATTAACAAACGGCGCTGCTCCCCTGTTTTCATTCCCTGCAATCCCATCTCCCAGCCTTTGATTACCTGATGACGCCCCAGCACCAGGGCAATGGGTTTTCCACGGTCGTAAGAAGCATCAAACTTTTTACCATCGGTAAAATAACCGGTATAATGCACATGCACCCTGTCTCCGTCTTTGGCACCCTTACCCTTGCCCTTTCGCACCTGAATATATTTTAAGCCACTATCCAAAGCAATGGTGTCCAATCCGGCAACATCATAAGGTTTAACGGGCTTTTGCACATCGGTAAGCACCACGGTGAAATAGAGCGTGGAATTGGGCGGAATAACCCCCATATCACGGTCGCCATAACCGATTTCCGGAGGAATAACCAACAGGGCCGAGTCACCCACATGCATCAGGGCGATACCTTCTTCCCAACCTTTGATTACGCGGCCTGTTCCAAGCTTAAATGTAATCGGCTGATTGCGGCTGTATGAGGCATCAAAAACCGTATCATTCTCCAGTTTGCCCACATAATGCACCGAAACCACATCACCGGAGTCGGCTTTGGGTGCCTTTTTATTAATCCGGTAGAACGTATATTTCAAGCCGGAATCACTCACATATTCTTTATTTTTTTTAATCTTTTGCGGCTTTTGCGCCATAGCGCCTAAACCGAGCATCGTAAAGACGGCAATCAGTATAAGGTATTTCATAGCTCTGTTATTCTTCAAATTAATGGATACAACAAACCCGATTATAAGGATAACCGGGCTTGCAGATAAATATCTTTTATTCGGAAACTTCTATCAGTTCCACCTCAAACACCAATGGTGCATAAGGAGGAATCGGGCCGGTTCCTTTGGGGCCATAAGCGATTCTTGAAGGAATAATCAGTTTGGCTTTTCCACCGACACGCATCATCGCGATACCTTCGTCCCAACCTTGAATCACCTGATGTTGCCCCAAAACAAACTCAAAGGGCTCGCCACGATCCACTGAAGAATCAAATTTCTTACCGTCGAGAAGATATCCGGTATAATGAACTTTCACTTTGTTTCCGTTAACTGCCTGAGTGCCTGTTCCCGGAACTTCCTCAATATAAATCAATCCTGAGGCCGTCGGCTGTGCCGTAATATTATTGGCTTTCAGATAGGCATTAATTTTTGCCTGCTCTTCACTTTCCAGTTTTTTGGCTTCGGCTGCCGCTTTTTTGGCTTCGGCCTCACGCTTGGCATCCATCTCGGCTTTGGTCATTACCTTACGGATATAAATTTCGTAAACCACCGGGCTGTAGGGAGGAATAAATCCTTGAACACCTGACTCACCAAAGGCCAAATCCGAAGGAACAATAACCGTGGCTTTACCACCGGCACGCATCTTCTTAATGGCATGTTCGAACCCAACACCCAATTGTCCGGTTCCTACCTGAAGGTCATAAGGTTTTCCTTCCTCGTAGGTATCAATAAATTTACCGCCTGTTAATGCCGTAGCCACTAAATCGGTCTCGATAAAGTCACCATCCTGAGGGGCTTTTCCTGTTCCTTTTTTGGTTTCCATAAAATAAATACCGCTTTCGTCCATTCCGATAT
>CAYUAN010000285.1:0-5801 GCA_964442545.1 uncultured Prolixibacteraceae bacterium
ATAAAATGTACACAAAGCCCATTACGGTAAAATAAAGTTTCAGGACTAATCATATTATCAAGCAGTTTGTCACAATTTAATTGGCAAACTGCTTTTTTTTTAAAAAATAGGTGCGAACAATACATTAATATTTATATTAGCAGCCTTAATTATTTATCATAAACTAAATTAAACACTATGAGAAAACTAAGTTTACTTTTATTTGCAATGGTTCTGTTCGCCTTCAGCGCCAATGCACAATCGTATTCACAGGACTTCAATAACGGGATTCCTTCGAATATGCGCCTGATTGATAATGACGGCCTAACTCCCTATTACGCCTCTGTTTTTACGGATGCGTGGATTGCTTATGAAAGAGCACCCGGAGACAGCATGGCATTGAGTACTTCCTGGTATTCACCTGCCGGAACATCCGACGACTGGATTATTACACCGAAATTCGTTGTAGGTACCGGTGATTACCTGGCATGGGAAGCTTTGGCATGGAGCTCAAGCTATGCAGACGGATATGTTGTAAAATTGTCTACTACCGACTCTGCGATGGCTTCATTTACAACTACTTTGTTGACTGTTGCCGCAGAAAATAGCACGTGGACCGGTCATACTGTTGATTTAAGCAGCTATGCCGGCGATACCGTATGGATTGCTTTTATCAATAATTCCAACGACAAATTTATTTTGTCCTTGGACAATATCAAAGTATTTACTACCCAGTACGCTGTAAAACCTGTTTCTGTTAATATGCCGGTTAAAATCGGTATGAACCTGGGACCATTTGATGTAGCAGGTACTGTAGTTAATCAAGGTTTAACTAATATAACCAGCTATAAATTAAACTATTCTGTAAACGGCGGAACTCCTGTAAGCAGTGTTATTACAGCCTCCGGTAGCGGTTTCTCTATTTACGGTACGGATGATTTCAAAGCAGCCACACAATGGAATCCAACTGCTGTAGGCAATTACACCATTAAGGTATGGGTAACTGATTTGAACGGATCAAATACAAATACATTAGCAACAGACACCGTTTCAACTACTGTAGAAATCGTTGCTCAATCAGTTCAGCGTTTACCATTGTTTGAAACATTTACCAGCTCCACTTGCGGACCTTGTGTTGCAGGTAACCAAAATTTGAAATCTATTTTCGACGCTAACCCGAATATGTGGACTTGCGTAAAATATCAAATGAGTTGGCCCGGTGACGGTGATCCTTATTATACTGCTGAAGGCGGTGTACGTCGTCAGTATTATGGTGTAACCAGTGTTCCTCACCAATTTATTGATGGTGGATTTGATGGAAACTCTGGTTCTGTTAAGCAGTCTGATTTGATGAGTGCATATTACACAATCTCTTATCTGGATATTAATGCCGCCATGACGATTACCGGTCAAAAATGTGATATCAACATTACTATGGATCCGAAAGATGATATTACCGGAACATTAAAACTTTTTACCGCTATCGTTGAGAAAAAAACTACGAAAAACGTTGGCAGCAACGGTGAAACTGAATTCTTCTGGGTAATGAAGAAAATGGTACCCGATGCAAACGGAACAGCAATTTCGAACTTCACGAACGGAACTTCTGTAACCAAAACTCAAAGCTGGACTTTCCAAGGCAACTACCGTTTACCGGCTAATGCCAAGAGTCCTATTGACAATGCTACCGAGCATTCTGTTGAAGAGTTTAACGATTTAATCGCTGTTGTTTGGGTTCAAGATTATGCTACGAAAGATGTTATTCAATCTGCATTCTCTTCTGTAACCATTGGTATGGATGAAGCAGAAAGAGCTAATCTGATTACTGCTGTTTATCCTAATCCTGCCCAAGACCAAGTGAACATTAACTTGAATATGGAGCAAACAGAAAATGTAAGCGTTCGTATTTTCAACACTTTGGGACAAGTTGTTTATAATAATAACTATGGTTCAATGAGTGGAATGAATACTTTGAATATCCAACTGGATAATCTTACTGATGGAGTTTACTTCGTAAAGATTGTTGTTGGAGACAAAATGTACACCAAGCCATTGCAAATTACCAAGTAATAACGTACTGAGCTAAATATAATTAAAAGCCGTGAACTAATGTTCACGGCTTTTTCTTTGCTATCCTGGCATAATAGTTGCGAGTTTTAAATGATTTTAACACTTTTAATGCAACTATTCGGGTATAATAGAGTCAAATGTATAATTAATGCTTATTTTTGCAGAGAAAACTAAACACACAATAAACAAAATATTATGAAGAAAATCTTACTTTTAACATTATTCAGTTACTTTTTTGTTTTGGGCGCATTTGCCCAAAGTCTTACACTTTCCAACGCCTACGGCAATGTAAAAAACGGTGATACCATTGTGATGGCCAGCACCGATTCGCATGCTATTTTTGCTATTGGCATTACCGTAAATAATACCTCTAAATCAAACATGGCCGTTTGGGTAAAGAAAACCGAATTGTCTATTATCAGCGGTACAGAAAACTACTTCTGTTGGGCACAGTGTTATTTGCCTACCACTTTTTTCTCTCCGGATTCAATCGTAATCAAAAAAGGAGATTCCAGTGTGGCTTTTTCCGGAGATTATGATGCGCAAGGTAACGCCGGAGCAAGTTATATTATGTACACTTTCTTTGACAAATATAATCCGACCGATTCGGTTGCATTTGTGGTTAAATATATTGCCGGCAGTGGTGTAGGCATCAATGAGGTTGCTCCCAAGGCGGAAGTATCAAACCTCTACCCTAACCCGGCTAAAAACTATGTATCCATCAATTACGACCTGAAAGGTGCTACACAAGCCCGTTTGGAGATTCGCAATATTTTGGGTTCGGTGGTAAAAGTGGTTGAAATCAATGAAACCAAAGGAACGGTTCGTGTTGATGTATCAGATCTGACCAATGGAGTTTATTTCTACTCATTTATCGTCAATGACGAAGTATTGATGGCTAAGAAACTGGTAATTCAGAACTAAACGAAAAAAGAAATTAAAAAGGCGGTTTGCATATTGCAAACCGCCTTTTTTGTAACATATTTTTGGATTTTATAAACCAAAAGCAGCTTTTACCTTATCTACAAAATCCAGTTTTTCCCAGGTGAATAATTCCACTTCAAATTCTTTATCGCCAAAGTATTCCGAACGGAACACCTTCTTCACTTTTCGTGGTGTACGGCCCATATGCCCGTACGAAGCAGTCTCCGAATAAATAGGATAACGCAACTTCAAACGTTCCTCTATCGCAGCCGGGCGCATATCGAAAATCTCCACCACTTTATCAGCAATCTCCTTATCCGTCATATTCACTTTGGCCGTGCCGTAGGTATTTACATAAATTCCCATAGGTTTCGCCACTCCAATAGCGTAGGAAACCTGCACCAGCATTTCTTCAGCCACACCTGCCGCCACCATATTTTTGGCAATATGACGTGAAGCATAAGCAGCCGAACGGTCAACTTTTGACGGATCTTTTCCGGAAAATGCTCCACCGCCATGAGCTCCTTTTCCACCATAAGTATCCACGATAATCTTACGGCCGGTCAAACCGGTATCCCCGTGCGGGCCGCCAATCACAAACTTACCCGTCGGGTTTACGTGATAGGTGATATTATCATCAAATAATTTCTGCACGTCTTCGGGCAAATGTTTCTTGGCGCGGGGCACCAGAATATTAATTACATCCTCACGAATCTTTTGCATCATGGAATCATCCTCATCAAAATCGTCATGCTGGGTGGAAACCACAATAGTATCAATACGCATCGGATGATTGTTATCGTCATATTCTATGGTCACCTGCGACTTGGAATCCGGACGCAAATAGGTCATTTCCTTGCCTTCGCGGCGAATATTGGCCAGCTCCCAAACCAACAAATGCGACAACTCCAAAGAAAGCGGCATATAATTATCCGTTTCGCTGGAGGCATAACCAAACATCATTCCCTGGTCGCCTGCACCCTGCTCGTATTTATCCGCACGTTCCACACCCTGGCGAATATCACCCGACTGCTCGTGAATGGCGGATAGCACACCGCAGGAATTTCCGGCAAACATATATTCGTCTTTTGTATATCCAATCCGGTTAATCACATCACGAGCCACCTGCTGCACATCCACATAAGTATTGGAATGCACCTCGCCGGCTAAAACCACCTGACCCGTGGTAACCAATGTTTCCACAGCCACTTTCGAGTTTGCATCGTAGGCCAGAAAATTATCTAAAATTGCATCAGAAATTTGGTCCGAAACTTTGTCCGGATGTCCTTCAGAAACTGATTCTGAAGTAAATAAATATCCCATTATTTTGTTTTTTATAAGTTAATAAATCAGCCGCCCTTCCGGGTCTGCTTTTTAATACATCGTTAAATAAAGTGGGATTGCTGTGTAATGTAGGATTATTGTTTTAGCATTTTTTCCTGTGGTTGCAAGCAATCAAATTTATCCACTTCGAGCGCAAATGTAGTAAAAATTGTCTTGCTGCTAAAAATAAATAATATTTATTAGAGGAAGGGTTGATTCAACCAGCAAATGCGACATTTGGTTTATAAAATTATAAAATAGTTCAAACGGTTTGTCAAGCCATTTTTGATGGTCAATTTTCACAAACATATTCAATCGAATGAATGCAACCAGATTTGAAAGATGCCAATTATATTTTGCTAACGCTTTTAAGGCTTTCAAGAACAAGATAGTCCATATTTGAATCATAACAGCATTTTCAGAGGTTCCGATAAATGATTTAATGTGTAGCAGTTGCTTTATTTCTCTGAAAAATATTTCAATATCCCATCGACTTTTGTACAGCTCTGATATGGTATTAGGGGTATGTCATAAGCCCCTTTATTGTCGGCTGTTTTGCCGTTTGTTATATTTACATAAGCCGGTAGATTACCGTCATAGTCAAGCAATGTGTGCATTTTAACAGCTCCCTTGGCCGTCTGTATTTTGCCCAATCAAACAAACTCAGACAAAGACTAATGGTTGTTGAATCTAAAAGAAATGTTTTGGGTTGTGTACCTCAAAGATAATTTGAGTTGCTTAAATTCATTCTCTCTTTTTTTTCTTTTTTTGAACGTTTAGGACGCTATTGTTGTGGCTTTAAGGTTTTTGAACCATATAAGGCATATAAGGGCATATAAGTTTTTGATACTTTCACTGCGTAACTCTGTGTACAACACTGTGAAACTCTGTGAAATCGATAGGTAGCTATTACACAAAGGACACAAAGGAGACACAGAGTTGCACAAAGATGTGCCCATTAAATTTAGAGCCTGATAATCCTGATTACACTGATTATAATTTTCAGCAAGCTGAAAATTTTAAAATAATCAGGTAAATCAGAGAAATCAGGCTCCGAAGAAACAGTATCAATAGAAGATTGATTAATATTTCTTAGACGCAGATTTGTATATTTTTATATGATTGGCTTCCTGCGTTTTTCTTTGAAAAACTTCGGAATCTTTTTAAGTATTGCAAAGCAATGCTTAAAAACAAATCATAGGAATCATAATAATCAGCGTCAGATAAAGAAAACATTATCGCCATATTTTGATTGGATACGAGGCAGATTTGCGCTGAGTCTTTATGGAACCATATAAGGACATACCCGTTGTGCATTTAGGCCAAATTTAGCTTAGTGTTATTAATCGGTCTATCAAAAACGAACTTATTCAAATATTGAATCATTGTCAAGGCAGTAATTTTAGAGATTATTCTGGTTTTGAAGCCATCAAAAGTCTTAGCATAATTACGACGAATTAAAAACTGATCACATAGTTGAGCGAACAAAGTTTCTATTCGTTTTC
>CAYUAN010000286.1:0-4504 GCA_964442545.1 uncultured Prolixibacteraceae bacterium
TGGACAATCTGCTGAAACTGATGAATGAAGCTCCGACACTGAAATTGGAAATTTCGGGGCACACCGATAATACAGGATCGGATGCCGTAAATCAAAGATTATCGGAGGCCCGTGCCAAAGCTGTGGTGGATTATTTGGTGCAGCATGGAATTTCGGCGGACCGCCTGACCTATAAAGGCTACGGATCGTCGCAGCCTGTTGCCGACAACAGCACAAAAGAAGGCCGCCAGAAAAACCGTCGTACCGAGTTTAAAGTAATTGCCCGTTAATGAAGCGGTTGCTGCCTTTTTTGCTTTTTATGATTGTGGCCGGCGGTATGCGGGCACAACGAAATGTGGAATTTACAAAAGCGAATTTCCCCGACCGGAAAGCGGAATTGAAGGCTGCTCTTCAGGATATCAATGACGGTGATTACTATTTTTCCAAAGGTCGTCAAAGCATAATATACGCACTGCAGTTTTATATCCGGGCCAATGATTTTAATCCCGATAATGCGGAATTGAATTTCAAAATAGGAAAATGCTATCTGCGTGCATTACCCGAAAGTGAGGCTTTGGTTTTTCTGAAAAAAGCCAAACAGCTTGACCCTAATGTGTCGGATGAGTATGATTATGTATTGGGACAGGCCTATCAGCGCAATTTGATGTTCGATCAGGCCATTGCTGCCTACAAGCGTTTTATGGGGCGTATGAGTCCGGAGCAAAGTGCAAAATATCGTGCCGAGCTAAAGCGGAAAATAGCCGAGTGCAAATACGGCAAAGAGATGCTGCAAAAGCCTGTGCGGGTGATTATTGAAAATTTAGGCGCCGGCATCAATAGCGAGTATGCCGATTACTGGCCGGTAATCAGCATGGACGAAAGCCGCTTGTTTTTTACATCCAGGCGGGCCCAAACCACGGGCGGGCTGATTGACTATGAAGATGAGCAATATTTCGAGGATATCTATTTTTCCGATTTCAGAAACGGCTATTGGACGCCGGCCAAGAATATCGGCAGTCCCATCAATACCAAAAGACATGATGCGGTAGTCGGGCGTTCGCCGGACGGGCAGCTACTGTTGATCTACCGGAACGAGAAAGGAAACGGCGGAGATATTTACTGGTCGAAGCTCAATGGAAATAACTGGACCAGACCCAAAGCTTTTGCGAAACCTGTTAATTCGGATTATCACGAATCATCGGCAACGATTTCTTACGATGGCCGCAGGATTTTTTTTGTGAGTAACAGGCCCGGTGGTTACGGAGGGAAAGATATTTATTATTGTGATTTATTGCCGAATGGCAAATGGAGTGAAGCGGTGAATATGGGGCCGGTGGTCAATACCAAACAGGATGAGGTGGGCGTGTTTATGCAAGCCGATGGCCGCACTTTGTATTTCAGCTCGAACGGCCATGCCGGAATGGGTAGTTTTGATATTTATAAAACGGTATATGATAAGGGCCGCTGGCGCAAACCCGAAAATTTGGGTTATCCGATAAATACACCCGACCCTGATGCTTTTTTTACCATAGCCGCCAATGGCCGCCATGCCTATTTCTCGTCGGTACGTGAGGGCGGCATGGGCGATTACGATATTTACCTGATAACTTTTCTGGGGCCGGAAAAACCGGTGGTGGACAATACGGAGGATATGCTCTTGGTAATGCGCAAAGCCCACACCTATAAAGAACATGCCGAAGCGCAAATCGCTATTATGGAGCAGCGTTTATTGTTGCTCAAAGGCCGCGTGAGCGATGCCCTGAGCGGCCATTCTATCGAGGCGGAAATTGAACTGGTGGACAACGACCGTAAACGGGTATTGGCCACTTTTCATTCCAATAGCGCTACGGGTAAATACCTGGTTTCCCTGCCGGCAGGCCATAATTACGGTCTTGCGGTAAAGGCAAAGGGTTATTTGTTCCATTCCGAAAATTTTGTTATTCCGGATAGTGCAGGATATAGTGAATTGGTGTTGAATATCAAGCTGAAGCCCGTTGCGGTGGGTAATAAAATTTTGCTGAATAATATTTTCTTTGATTATGAAAAATCAGATCTCAGCCCGGCTTCCATTACCGAACTGAACAGGGTGTTGAAGCTGATGACCGACTATCCGAAGATGAAAATTGAGGTTTCGGGCCATACCGACAATGTGGGCAGCCGTGAATATAATTTGAAACTTTCCACACGCCGTGCAAAAGCCGTAGCCGATTATCTGATTGCGCATGGCATCAATGCCGGCCGGATTACCTATAAAGGTTTTGGTTTTGACCAACCCGTAGCGGATAATAGCACTGAGGAAGGCCGCAAGCGGAATCGCCGCTCGGAGATAAAAATTATTGAGATGTAGCTATTTCTTCTTTTCGTCCATCATCTCCAATACCCATATTCCCCGCAATTCATTTTCCTTATAGCCAATGGCTTTGTCGTTGGGGTAAAGTTCCCGGATGGTTTTTAGGAGTGAGTCGGGCACATCCGTTTGAATTTGTCCGTGGCACTTTAAGCACAGGTTTTGCGTGATAATAGGAAAATAAACCTGAACGCCCTGGGCGGTTTTTTCAAATTTCGGTTTGGGCCGTTTCCCGGCGGCGAGCCGTTCTTTAGCCCACGCAATATAACGCAGCTCATTTTTATTTGCCGCATTGGAAGGATTACGGTTTTTATCCGATACTCGTTTAATTTTGATATGATTCGCGTCGGCCACACTGTCGGTCAGCCGTATGGCGTTCTCGTTGCAAAATGCCAATGCGGCGCCAACACCGCCTTTATGTACGGTAGCCATCAGATGCTGGTTTAATACTTTTTGGGTCGTGATTACATAGTTCAACCCTTTTAATGTATCATAGGCCGTTCCGTTTTCGGTAGTGGCTACGGGTTTCGGAGCTTCCTGATGGCAGGCGTTCAGGATAAGCACAAGCATGAGGGCGGGGAAAAGGTTTCGTAACATATAAATCAGCTTTTGTGCATTAAACAGGAAAATCAAAAATACAACATTTTAACAATATATTGTCAAGACAATGACGCATTGATTTTAGTTTTAGTTGGTTATCGAGCTTTGTTGTATTAATCGAATTTTTTTTTATATTTGATGTTGTTGAATTTACCTCTAACGTATCCTGCTGCGAAGCTCAATAATTGTACAATGAAAAAGATATCTTTATACGCTTTATTAATTTCAATAGTTTTTATTTCATTCTATCGTTTTTCTAATATTAATCCGAAACGGGAAATAGCATGGGATATTTTAGGCTATTATCTGCCCTTACCCGCCAGCTTTGTATATGGAGATCCTTTGCTTACGAATATACAATGGTTAAAAGAACTCAATGATGAAGAGCATCTTGCAGGTACTTTATATATGGTTTCGTCCAATGATAAGGGAGAACCTATGTTTTTTTTCTTTTTCGGAATGTCATATTTTTATTTCCCGTTTTTTTTAATTGGTCATTTTTCTGCATGGTTGGGGAATTATCCCATTGATGGTTTTAGCCCCCCCTATCAATACGCTCTTGTTGTGGGGGCAGTAATTTATACCATTATCGGCTTATTGATTTTTCGAAAAATTCTCTTAAACTTTTTTTCAGATAAAACAGCAGCTTTAATTATCCTGACAACCGTATTTGGTACAAATTACGTTCATCATTTTACAATCTCTAATTTGGAAACAATTCCTGTAATTTTCATGTTAGTAAATGTTGTTATCTGGTATACAATTAAATGGCATGAAATCCAAAAGCTTAAATATATACTACTAATTTCATCCGCAATTGCTCTTATTGCTTTGGTAAAACCTTCCGAAATTGTTGTTGGATTAATCCCGCTTTTATGGGGTGTCGATTCTGTTGCAAGTGCCAAGGCAAAATTTGCGCAGTTACTGAAACATAGAAAACAATTATTATTGGCTACTCTGCTGGGTATAATTATTGTCAGCCCCCAGCTTCTTTATTGGCTGCTAAAAACCGGAAATATTCTTTACGATTCATATAAAAATCCGGGGGTAGGATTGGATTTCTTTTCGCCTCATATCCCTGAGGTATTATTCAGCTTCCGCAAAGGTTGGTTATTATATACACCGATTATGGTTTTTTATTTAGCTGGTTTCTGGTTTTTATATAAGGCTAAAAGAGATGTTTTCTTTGCCCTTTTTATTTACTTTTTAGTTTCCTTTTACATAATTTCGAGTTGGTCGGAATGGTGGTATGGCGCAGGGTTTTCAAATAGGCCGCTAATTGCGACTTATCCGGTTCTTGCCATTGCTTTCGGTTTTCTATTGGAAAATTTATGGAAAAAGAATATACTGTTCAGGTCCTCATTTGTTGCTATTTTATTGGTTCTTGTTTTATTGAATCAATTTCAATGGTGGCAGTTCAAAAATTACCTGATTGATCCGTATCGCACTACAAAAAAGAGTTATATGGCTGTTTTCTTGAAAACAAAAACACCGGAAAATTTTAATGATTTATTGTTGGTTTATCGTGATTTTACCGGATCGATGGTATTTGATAATAGAGAAAAATATATTTCTCGA
>CAYUAN010000287.1:0-3623 GCA_964442545.1 uncultured Prolixibacteraceae bacterium
AATCAGGCCGGAAATGGCACCAAAAAGGGAAATCAGCATTCCTTCAAATAAGAAGATTCGCTTGATTAAACTTTCCTCGGCCCCGAGATGACTCAGGCTTTGAATGTCTTTTCGTTTTTCGATAATCAAAACCGTGGTGGAACCGACAACATTAAAAATTGCGATTAGCAGGATAAAACCAAGAATCAGAAAACTGCTCCATTTTTCCGACTGCATCACCTTATACATCATTTCGTTTTGCTGCATACGGTTTTCCACCAGATAATCATCGCCGAGCATGTCCTGAATCTGCTTTTGTATTTCGTCAAGCGAAGCCTTTTTATCCAAACCGATTTCGATGGAAGTGGCAGCATGGGGTTGATTCATTAGTTTACGTGCGAAATCAATGGGAATCAACACTACATTGTCGTCAATATCCTGCTGAATGCTGAACACTCCGACCGGAGCAATATTTTCGATATTAAAAGCATTCATCGGGTTGAGGGCCGCTTCGGAAGCCGCGTTGGGGAAATACACCTGCACCGGTGTTTCCATATCCATCAGGCGCACTTGCAAACGGGCGGCCACACCTCCGCCCAAAACCATAAAATCTCCGTATTTATTTTTCAACAGGAAATCCCCGTCCACCATCATCGTGTCCACTCCGGTCATACGGCGGTAGTCGGGGCTGACGCCTTTCAGTCGTGCGATATATTGATGGGTGCCGGCACCTTTCGGATAGGCCTCGTATTTCAAAAGCGCCATATCTTCCAGCACTTCCGTATAATAGGCCACGCCGGGAATTTTCTGAATTTCATTACCCGGAAACCGGCGGGTATCAATGTATTTTCCGCTTTTCGGACTGATTTTCAGCTCAGGGGTAAAGGCATTGTAAAGCGAACCAACCAATTCTTCCAGGCCGTTGAAGACCGACATGATGCTAATCAGTGCCATTGTGCCCACCGCCACCACAATCACTGAAATAGCCGTAATAATGTTAATGGCATTATGCGATTTGCGGGCAAACAGATAACGTCTTGATATAAAAAACGGCAGATTCACAGGCGTAATTTTGATTTGGTTTCAAAAGTACGGAAAATGAGCGGGGAATACTGATGCCCGCGTTAGGTTTTTTTGGAAATGATTCTTCTGAAACTTATAACTTTCGCGTAACCACATTTAGGCCGGTTCCCGTTTTGTGATTTGAATTTACGTCGATATAATTCAAAATTAACGAAATAGGGAAAGTAATCAGATAATAGAATGGTAAAATGATGAAGAATATTTTTGATGTATTCAGCATCAGTATCGGATATTTCATCGAAAGCTTCCATGAGATTTTTCCCGCTGTGCCATAGGTGTATTTGGCTACGGTATTGGTGAATCCGGCTTCTGCGAGCTTGTCCTGAATCTCCTGAATGCCATAACCGTCGCGCACATGTTCGTCGATAAATGAGTGTTCGCCATCCTCGTGCTCATGGTCGTGATCGTGTACATCCGAGCCGCCTTGGTCCGAAGGTGTGGAAATCAGCAAAGTGCCACCCGGGCGCATGGCCGCGTAAAAGTTCTTAAACACCTGAACATCTTCGAGAATATGCTCCATTACATCCACAGACAGTATAAAATCGTATTTATCTTTTTCGTCGAATTTTACCAGGTCGGCTATCTCAAAATGCGCGTTATTACGATTAATCTGATTGAAAAAATTATTGCAATCGGCAATCTGCTCTTCTTTAACGTCCACACCCTTGATATTCCACTTGGGATCCATCTTCGACATAAAATAGGAATACTGCCCGAAACCGGAACCGGCATCCAATATATTGGCTTCTTTTCCTTTGTGCGATTTCGCCCATTCGCGAAAAGCTTTTTTTACATGCCAGGTGCGCAGGAGTAACAAATCGAGGAGTCCGTAAAAAACTTTTCGAAGAAAGGGAGTTTTATTAAAAACCTCACCGAGGCTGCGTTTTATCGGGTCGTATTTCATAGTGCTTATGGTCTGTTTGTGGAATGCTTAACGCATAAAAAGTGTAAAAAGTGTATGGAATTAATCTTTTAGGAGTTCATCAATGCGATCGATATAATCCAGCGAATCGTCCAACTCAAAAATCAGTTCGGGAATTGTACGCACCTGATGGCGAATTCGCTTGCCCAGCATCAGCCGGATGGCTTTCCCCGCTTTGCGTACATCGGCCAGTACCGCCTCTTTGTCCGGCGCGGCGAAAATACTTAGATATACGCGGGCCAGACTTAGATCGCGGGTTACCGTTACCTTGGTTACCGTAATCATTACTTTGCTGCCAATCAGCTCCGGTATTTCCCGCAAAAACAGGTCGCCCAGGTCTTTCATCAGCAGTTTCGATATTTTTTGTTGTCGTGTTGATTCCATGTCGCAAAAATATTAAAATTATCACGCTGAGCGTGTTAAAAATTTAGTGAAAACTACGGGCTAAATTATGATTCAGGCGTGTATATAAAAGGGATTTATTCGCTACTTTTGCTCGAAATTAAACGGCACGGCATGCGGGAACTAATTATCAGAGAATCGGGACAAGAGGTGTATGACTTTATGTCGAAGCATGTTGATGTGTCCAGCCCCGACACCCTTGTAGTTTCCACAACAACAGCATTTAACATCGAAAAACAGCTTCAGCCTACATTTGAATCTATCGTAAATCTGAGCCGGGTTAATGATATCCGCCGGATTAATAAGTTTTTCGAGGTGGTTAATTCCAAATTGGAAAACGGAAATATTTTTATATCAAATGTGGAGACTTATGGCTTGCGCAAAAGGCGTATTCTGAAAAAGTTTCCACCGGTATTGAATTGGATTTATTATTCGTTCGACTTCTTTTTTAAGCGTGTGATGCCCAAAGTGTGGGGTTTGCAAAAGATTTACTTTTTCATTACCCGCGGACAAAACCGCGTGATATCAAAGGCGGAAACTCTGGGGCGCCTGTATTCCTGCGGTTTCGAGCTGGTGGAAGAGAAAACCATTAAAGGGCGGATGTTTTTTGTGGTACGTAAAATAAAAGAGCCCGCTTTCGATTATAATCCGACTTATGGCCCTTTGATTTCATTAAAGCGTTACGGCAAAGGCGGGAAAATTATTAAGGTGTATAAAATGCGGACCATGCATGCCTATTCGGAATATTTGCAGGATTTTGTATATAAGCAAAACAAACTTCAGGAAGGCGGGAAGTTTAAGAATGATTTTCGAATCACTACTCTGGGTCGTGTGATGCGGAAACTTTTGATTGACGAACTTCCGATGTTGCTGAATGTCTTGAAGGGCGATTTGAAAATTGTCGGCGTCCGGCCTTTAAGTTCGCATTATATGAATCTTTACCGTGAGGATTTGCGGGAACGCCGCAAAAATTATAAGCCGGGACTGGTTCCTCCTTTTTATGCCGATATGCCTAAAACATTGGAGGAAATAATGGAATCTGAGGAGCGTTATATGGATGCTTATGATAAAAATCCCTGGCGCACCGATTGGAAATATTTTTGGAAAGCCTTTAATAATATCGTGTTTAAGCATGCACGAAGCAACTAAATATTTTGTTTTTCGTATGCTCCAAATGACTGTAAATACACCCATGATACTGAAGCGACTGATTATAGTTTTGATGCTGGTTTTTTCC
>CAYUAN010000288.1:0-1823 GCA_964442545.1 uncultured Prolixibacteraceae bacterium
TCCCGGCGGAATGAATTTTAGTAATTATTGTGGTGCCGTTTTCGGAATGAAGCCCGGTGTTCCTAAGATGTGCAGCGGCATAACCGATACATTGATCGCCAAAGAGGCGAATATTTCCGACGGCAGTTACGGACTGGATTATCAAAATAATCAAAATTGTTCCTGGTTGATTTCTCCACCGGGGGCCAGCTCTGTCAGTCTTGAGTTTTTTACCTTTAATTTACAAGCCGGCGACACCTTATTTGTTTATGACGGAAACAGTAGTTCTGCTTCATTAATTGGTGCGTATAGCGGATCAGTCATTCCGGCAGCTGTTGCCTCTTCGGGTGCGCAAATGTTTATTCGTTTTGTTACCGACGGGCAGACAACGGCTTCGGGTTGGTCGGCACATTATCGCAGCGAATATTGCGACGGACTGAAGGTGTTTAGCAATATTATGTCCGGTACTATTTCGGACGGAAGCGGAACGGAAAGCTATAATAACAACACTAATTGTTATTGGCTGATTACCGATACGGCCAATCTTCCGGTGCATCTGGATTTTACGGCATTTGCCACGGAAGCCTCTTTCGATTTTGTGGATGTGTACGACGGAACAAGCACATCGGCAACTTTGTTGGGGAGTTTTTCCGGCCATAATCTGCCGCCTTCAATTGTATCTACCGGAGGAGCCTTGTTGATTCATTTTTATTCCGATGGCGGGGTAGTGGATCAAGGTTGGGAAGCTTCTTTTTATATTTGCGGAAAAGCCGATTTACCCTATAATTCCAATACCGAAAGTATTTGTGACGGAGATAGTATTCTGCTGAGCATTCCGGTAGTTGTGGATAGTTTTGTATGGCGCAAAGACGGCCAGCCCGTTGGGGTGCAAAGTACACAATGGTATGTTGCCCAAAGCGGATATTATTCCTATGATGCCTACAGCGGCCAATGTCCGGTGCAATCATCCGATTCGGTTTATGTGAAAGTAAATCCTTTGCCTCTTGTTGATTTGGGTAATGATACGCTTATATGTACTTCCTCGATACTCGTGCTTGATGCCGGTGCAGGCTTCAGTTCCTATTTGTGGAGTACGGGTGATACAACGCGCTTTTTTACTTTAAGTGCTTCAAATGCCGCTATCCTGCAAATTAGTGTGGATGTGCGTGATACTAATTCTTGCGCGAATTCGGATTCAATCCTTGTCGAAATTATTGATTGTACAGGAATCAACGAGACAGGCAGGGCCGATATTAAACTATTTCCGAATCCGGTGGAAAGTACCTTGTATATTGAGTTTGCGCGCACGCTGCATCAGATAAATATTATTATTTACGACCTTCAGGGACGTGAAGTGTTAAGAAAAGAAATGGACGAGGCCAAGGCCATAAATCTCGATATCTCTGATTTTGCCGCAGGCACATATTATTTGAAAGTCGGTGCCAATCAGCTTTTTTTTTCGGAGAAGCTGATTAAGCAGTAATTATTCCATCATTAAATCCACAAGTTTTTCATAGTCACTTTCGCCCAGTTTGTGGTTGTAACCGCTAACACTGTTTTTCTTCATTTGCGCAACCAACTCGGTCTTTTGTTTTTCTTCAAAACCAAGTTGCGATAAACGAATGGGACAACCCAGTTCAACAAAGAAGTTTTCAAATCCCATAATCGTATCCTTTACGTTTTTATCGCCAAAGAGTGCGGTGCCCAGTTCGATTATACGTTCGGGAATTCGCTCGGCTTGTAGGCGTAGCCAGGCCGGAAAAGCGATAGCCAGCGTGAGTCCGTGCGGTAAATCATAAAGCAGGGATAATTCATGCCCGATGGCATGCACACCCCAGTCGGCA
>CAYUAN010000289.1:0-15597 GCA_964442545.1 uncultured Prolixibacteraceae bacterium
AACCACTCCGTCACCGGTAGCATAAATGGGCGTTCCAATAGGAGCCGTAAAGTCAATTCCTGTATGCATCCGCCAGGTTTTGTAAATCGGATGAATACGGTAACCGAAACCCGAAGCAATACGCTTCAGACTTTTATTCGAAATAGGTTGAATGGCCGGAATGGAAGCCAGCATCTTGGCTTTATTCTTGGCCAAACGGTACACTTCGTCAAATGAGGTGGACTGAATATAAAGCTCCCGGCTCAAGCGGTCAATCTTTTGCGCAGTCTCAATAATCATTTGCGAATTTTGATATCCTTTCAAATCTTCGTAACGATCGGCACCACCAATACCGGCTTTGCGTACTTCGCTGGGAATCGGCTCAGCCTCAAAAATGGTACGGTAAATATTATCGTCACGATTTTCGATGTCTTCCAACACCTTACTCAGCTTATCCACGCGCTTGTTCAGCAAGTCCAACTGAATGGCATATTGCTCATTTTCACGCTTCAGCATAAGCTCTTTGGGAGAGTTAAAAAACTGGTATGCCACAAATAAAACCACCCCGGCGAATACCAGCCCGCCGAACAAATAGTATAGCGCACGGAAAAACATCTGCTTTGGCGTCAGCTTTACCCGCTCATACTCCAGCGAATGTGGATTTATTTTATACTTATATTTTGACATTACCGTTTAATTGTTTTTGCGGCTGCAAAATTAGTGAAATAAATTAACTTTGCAGCCTCATTAAATTTAGCCTAATGTTAAAGTATCTTAAGATGACCAAATTTAACCACCATTAGTGCACTTAACGACAAGGCTCGGTTTTTATTTTTTAACAAGAGAATATTAATAAGATGACATCAAACGAAATCAGAAAGCAGTTTTTAGATTATTTCGAAAGCAAACAGCATAAGATCGTTGCATCGGCTCCGATGGTGGTAAAAGACGACCCCACGCTGATGTTTACCAATGCCGGAATGAACCAGTTTAAGGAAATTTTCCTCGGCCACAAACCGGCTTTCGCGCCCCGTGTTGCGGATACGCAAAAATGCCTCCGCGTTTCGGGTAAGCATAATGATCTGGAAGAAGTGGGCCACGACACCTATCATCACACCATGTTCGAAATGCTGGGCAACTGGTCGTTTGGTGATTATTTCAAGAAAGAAGCCATCGCTTTTGCCTGGGAGCTGCTTGTCGATGTTTACGGGATTGATAAAGACCGCCTCTATTTCAGTGTTTTTGAAGGCGACAAGAAAGATAATCTGGCATTTGACCGGGAAGCCTACGATTATTGGAAGGCTTATGCACATGAAGACCAGATACTGAAAGGGTCGAAAAAGGATAATTTCTGGGAAATGGGCGAACAAGGTCCTTGTGGCCCGTGCTCCGAAATTCATATTGATATACGTCCGGACGAAGAACGGGCGAAAGTTCCGGGCCGCGACCTGGTGAATAAAGACCATCCGCAAGTAATCGAAATATGGAATCTGGTATTTATTGAGTTTAACCGTAAAGCTGACGGTTCGCTGGAGCCATTGCCCAATAAACATATTGACACAGGAATGGGATTTGAGCGCCTGTGCATGGTACTTCAGGGCAAGCAGTCAAATTATGATACCGATGTTTTCCAACCACTGATTCAGGAGTTGGCTAAAATGGCAGGATTGAACTATGGTGACAATGAAGAGCAGGATATTGCCATGCGTGTAATTGCCGATCATATTCGTGCCATATCCTTCTCCATTGCCGACGGACAATTGCCATCGAATAATAAGGCGGGCTACGTTATCCGCAGGATTTTGCGCCGTGCCGTGCGTTACGGATATACCTTTCTGAGTTTCAATGAGGCATTTATGTACAAATTGGTGGATTCATTGGTGGCCCAATTGGGCGATACCTATCCCGAATTGCGCAAGCAACAGCAATTGATTACCAATGTAATGAAGCAGGAGGAAGAATCCTTCCTGCGCACCCTGTCCACTGGTTTGACACTTTTGAATAAGATAATAGATAAGCTGCAAAAGCACGGTTATAAAACCGTAAAAGGTTCCGAGGCCTTTGAATTATATGATACTTATGGTTTCCCCTTCGACCTCACCGAATTGATTTTGAAGGAAAAAGGCATGACGGTAAGTAAGCGCGAATTTGATGAGGAAATGGCCAAGCAAAAAAGCCGTTCGCGTGCCGATGCCTCGCAGGAATCATCTGACTGGATTGAGCTGGTTGAAGACAATTTGGAAGAATTTGTGGGCTATAACCACCTTGAGGTTAATGTAAAAATCACGAAATACCGCAAGCAAATTATCAAAGGGAAAGAACGTTTTCAATTGGTGTTTAACATTACGCCATTTTATGCCGAGAGCGGCGGCCAGGTTGGTGATACCGGTTATATTACCGATGGTAAGGAGCGTATTGAGATAATCGATACGCAAAAGGAAAACAACCTGATTGTACATATCACCAAGAAATTGCCGCAAAACCTGGATGCGGAATTTGAAGCGGTTGTGGACAAGGAAAAACGACAACTTACAGCCAACAATCATACGGCAACCCACCTGTTACACAAAGCGCTGCGCGAGGTTTTAGGCAGCCATGTGGAGCAAAAGGGGTCGTTGGTTACCGCCGATCATTTGCGTTTTGACTTTTCACATTATCAAAAAATGACCGATGAGGAAATTGCCGAGGTGGAACACAGAGTAAATGCCAAAATTCGACGAAATTCAAAACAAGAGCTTTTTGCCGATATCACAATGAAAGAGGCAGAAGAGCTGGGAGCTACAGCGCTGTTTGGCGAAAAATACGGCGATCTGGTGCGCGTGGTTAAATTCCATGACTCGGTAGAACTTTGCGGAGGTACACACGTTCCCGCTACGGGAAATATCGGTTTGTTCGCTATCGTGCATGAAACATCTGTGGCATCGGGTATCCGGCGTATTGAAGCCGTTACGGCAGATAAGGCCGAGCAATTGCTTTGGGGACAAAGCAAAATGCTGAAAGAAATCAAACTAATGCTGAAAAATCCGAAGGATGTGAAGAAGGCCGTGCAAAACCTGATTGAGCAAAACAAAGACCTGAGTAAAAAAATCAGCATCCTAGGTGATTTGATTATTCTGCGTACCAAGGACGACACCATCAAACGCCTAAAAAATATCCGCGGAGTGAATTTTATTGCCGAACGGATGGATTTTACACCGGACAACATCCGGAAACTATCGCAGATTATTAGCAGTGATTTGGATAATGTATTTCTGGTTTTTGCTACCGTAGATAACGGCAAGCCGATTATTTCGGTCACCATATCAAAAAATCTGGTAGAAGAAAAAGGCATGCACGCCGGTAACATTGTGCGCGAACTGGCCAAAGAAATCAAAGGCGGCGGCGGCGGACAACCGCACTTTGCTACCGCAGGTGGTAAAGACCCTCAAGGAATTGAGCGCGCACTGGCAAAAGCGGAAGAATTTATTCCTTAGCAGCAAAATATTATAAACGAATACAATAATGAAAATGATAAAAAAACAGATTCGAACAGTACTGCTTTTAGGTCTTGTATTCGTATTGGCATTTCAATCCTGCACCGAGCCAAAGAATAAATTAAAGGAAGTGGACGTCAGCGGTATTCCTGCTCCGAAAGTAAAGATTAAACGCTACGAGCAGGCGATGTTTCCCCTGGCCAACGATTCATTTTTTAGCGCCGTGCCCGGACTGCAGTCCGAGTTTCCGGTATTTCTGCAAGGCGATATCACCGATACGGCGGCACTGATTGAGCTGAAGTCATTTTTCGTCGATCCCTATATGCAGGAACTGTACAAAAAGGTAATGAATAAATACCCAAGCCTGGATCAGGTGGAAATGCAACTTAGCAGCGCCATGCGCTACTTTAAGTATTACTTTCCGTTAAGTGATTCGATGGATTATTATTCCTATATCTCGGGTCTGGATATCCAGTTTCCGATAAAATATGCCGGGAACAACCTGATTATCGGAATCGATAATTATCTTGGAAAAGACGAGCAAATCTATTTTCGAAGCGGTTTCCCTAAATATAAGGTGCAGTGGATGATTGAGCCGCGGATTGTTCCCGACGCAATGATGGAAATGGCCAGCGGACTGATGCCTGCGGAGGAATCGGCCGAAAGCCTGCTGGAGAAAATGATTTACCAGGGAAAACTCTTGTATTTCACCCAGGCGATGATGCCCGATATCAGCGACACCCTGCTCCTGAAATACACCAACCGGCAGTACAACTGGTGCCGCACCTACGAAGGACGCATCTGGGGACTGATGATTGACAATCAGTTTTTATTCAAAAAGGAGAAACTGATGGTGGCCAAGTTTATGAACGACGGCCCCTTTACCACCGTATTTTCCAACACCTCGCCCGCCCGCATCGGATGGTTTATCGGTTGGCGCATCGTTAGCGAATATATGAACCGGAACGAGGTGAGCTTAAAGGAATTGTTACATGAGCAGGATGTAAAGAAAATACTTCGATTGTCGAAGTATAAGCCTACGGAGTAGGCTACATTTGGCTACACCGCTCCAAGAGTTTAAAACTCTTGGAGCGGTGTAGCATTAACAAAAGTCCGCAAGGGTTTTTCTACTACTCTCCAAGAGTTCGCAACTCTTGGAGAGTAGTAGAACATAAATCCGCTATTCCGTCCATTTCCCGCAGATAAATTTATAATCGCAATACGTGCAGGCCTGCTCATTATCCGTTTGTTCAAAGTCTTCCTCGGTACCGAACATCCGGCTAAACAAATCTTCCAACCCCTCCTCAAACAATTGGAAACGCTCCTCCGTAATCCGGCTGTCCTTCTCTTCAAACATGAGCGGCATATATTTCGAATGGTTTTTCAGCGCGGAAATCCCGGCCTCCATCTCGAAAGCGGCATCCGCTTTGGGTGCATACAACCAGGCGTAGGTCATCAGCTGGAAAGACTTTTCTCCTTTGATGCTAAACATCTTTTCCAAACCATCCAAAGTTTTAGCATACAACCTTAAGTCACTCAAGTCCACCTTCCCCGTTTTATAATCAATCACACGTATGCGGTTTCCCAAACGGTCGATACGGTCGGCTTTTCCTTTTAATTTAACCGCTATTTCCTCCCCTTTCACCTCGATGTTCAAGGTCCGTTCCAGTTCTTCTTCCAGCCCGATAATCGTACAGGTATCGCCTCGCTTCAGCATTTCCTGCTCGCGTTCAATATAATTTTCGATAAACTTTGCCGCAACTTCCTGCAACAAACGATTGTATCCAAAATCGATATCCCCTTTCTTAAATACATTTTGGAAAACCTCGCGCAATTTCGCTTTATAGTTTTGCGACATATTTTTCAGAAAGTCTTCCGTCAGCGTTTTGCCTTTTATCTGCGTATAAAAATATTCCAGCACATCATGCACCACCGTTCCCAAGGTATTCGCCTCAATCACTTCCTCCACCGAATCCTCATTATACATTCCCAGAATGCGCTGAAAATAAAACTTCAAGGTACAGGATTTGTACACATTTAGCGTGGATGGTGAGAAGCCGCGCCCGGCAATATATTTCATCTGCCGCAGGGCAAATTCATCCTTCGGGAAACGGATACTCGTATCATATTCATCCGCACTCAAAGGAATATGAAAATGTTTATGCTCCCATTTTACATTCGGGTTTTGTTCGCGCCACTCCCACTCCATTTGCTTCACATAGCGACTCAATTCGCCCTGGCCCATGGTTTCGTTTTGGGTGTTGTATAAAATGTGGATATTCCCGGCCCGCTGCATCAGGCGGTAAAAGTGATAGGCAAAAACCGAATCATTATCCGCCGGCAAAGGCAAGCCCAGCTCGCGCTTAATATCCGGTAAAATAAAGCTCTGATAAACCCGCGCTTTGGGCAGCATCCCTTCGTTGGCCGAGAGCAAAATCAGATGCTCAAAATCCAGATTACGCGTTTCCAACATTCCCATAATCTGCACCCCGCTGAGCGGTTCGCCGCTGAATGGTATTCCTTGGGCAGACGAAAGAGAGATAAACAATTTCTTCAGCGTGGCCGGCTCGTTGATGTACGGATATTGCTGCATCAAATCATTCAGCCGCCGGCTCATATTGCTGTAGTAATACACAAATTCCGCATCCAAAACGGACAGTTTTCCACGGGATAATTCTTCCAGCAAAGCCAAAATGATGGACAGCAAATCCACCATATCAGCCGGTTTTTGCGACAGCAATTCAAGCATACGATTTTGAAAGGATTGCTCTTCATCCGAAAAAAGTTCCGGCAAAGACTCCACCGCCACATAGCTGATATTATTCCGTCGGATATCGGCAATGGCCTTTTGCAATTTTATTTGGGCGTTCGTCTGCTCAAAATACTGTTGAATCAGCGGGTGCAAAAACAGATTTTCCAGATTACGATGATAATAACGGGGCGATTTCAGCGGTTTTCCCGCTGCATCAAAACAGGTGGTGTACAAATCAATCATCCCAATCATCAAATCATATACCCGCGACAAACGCGGCGGAAACGACATCGTAATATTAAAGGTCTCGATATTTTCGGGCAAGGAATAAAGCATCGGCAATATCAGTTGCTCATTGGCCAAGACTACGGCTGTTTCCTCCCCGAGAGGCACATCGGCTTTATTAGCCAGCTCCTCCAATATATTTCCGGCCATTTTCGCCAGACTCACATTGCCCGACAGGCCGTAAATATGCACATCTTTTTTATCCGTGCGCAAATTATCCTCTATCCACAGAATGTCTTTCGCCTCGCTATTTTGCAATTGCTTGCGCAAAAATGCGCCCGCCTCCTGATTTTTATCTTCAAAATAATATTTGTCGATATCCCACAAAACAGCGGCATTGCCCGACTTTTCGTAGAAATCGAAAATCTGCTGTTCCGAAGGACTCAGGGCATTAAAACCCGCAAAAATTATTTGCTCACCGGGGGTATGCAGCGCCTTAATATTATCCGCAAACTTACGATAGGCCATCCCTTGGTAGGCTAGATTACGGGCGGATAATTGCTCCTGCAAACCGCTATAATAATCACCCAGCCGGCCATAAAAATTCAGATAATCACGCTCCATCGGACTCATATTTTCGGGGTCCAGATTCCAAAGCGAAATGGCCTTTGCCTCACTCAAATATTTGAATACATATTGGGCGTCTTTCAGATATAGATCGATATCGTTGAAATCCTTCAACAGCAATTGGCCCCAGCCGCTAAAACGGTCGAAAGACTGTGCCTTGCCGCCTTCAATCTCACGGTGCACGCGGTATAATTCAAAAACCAGATCAAGCACAGGAATGGGTTGCAGCGCTGTTTTGGCAAACACAAAATCTTCTATGGAATAAAAATTCGGACTCCAAATCGGCTTGTCCGACTTTTTGGCCAGCTTTTTTTGCAGGAATAAACCCGCGCGCCGGTTGGGCAATACCACTGACAGTGCCTGCAGATTAGCGGAATAATGTTCGAATATATAATCAGCTACTTTATCTAAAAATGAATGTGTCATCAGAATATATCAATGAAAAGAATAATGTGTATTCAAAGATACGATAAAGCGGGCTAACAGATGGGATTTTCCATTGCTATTTTCACTTTTTCCGGAAATCCAGAATGGGGGCTTTATGCTTTCAAAAAGTTCGCGGCGGCAGCTAAAGTCTCGGGTTTCCCGCAGTCAAACCAATAATCATCATCATGCGGCATTCCCACAATTTTTTCCGTGGCGGCTTGCTCCAGATAAAAGGGCGTGAGCGAATGCTTGCGCAAGGGGCCGAGCCGTTCAAAAATCCGCCGATGCACAATATGAATTCCGCTAAAGGCGAACTCCTGCAAGCGGGCGGAGTCGATGTCCGGGCGGCATAAAATTTCTTCCCCGCTTTTGGTATTGCTCCATCCCTGCAGGCGCATGGCCGCATCAAACAGCAGATAGCGGGAGCTCGTGCGCCGCCGCAATGCCAAAGTGGCCAAAGCATCATTATTTATATGCCAATCCATCATTTTCTGCAAATCAATATTGCTGACCACATCCACATTGAAGAGCACTATATTTTCCTCCGTAAAAAATCCGGCCGCCTTGGCCAGTCCGCCCGCCGTATCCAGCAAATCCTCTTCGTAAGAAATATGAATATCGAGCCCAAACTTATTTTTCGACTCAAGAAATTCCCGCACCTTATCCGCAAAATGATGGGTATTGACCACGATGCGATTGAACCCTTGCGCTGCCAGGAAACGGATATTATGCTCCAAAAGCGTAATCCCGTTTAGCTCGGCCAAAGCCTTCGGGCGGTCTTTGGTAATGGGATAAAGCCGGGTGCCCAGTCCGGCAGCGAATAGCATTGCCTGCATAGTGCTGATTTTAGTGTTTCATTTCCTGTTCGCGGTGCCGCAATTCCACACGGATATTGTATTTATCCCGCAGATGACGCGCCATATATTCGGCGCAATATACCGAGCGGTGCTGCCCGCCGGTACAACCAAAATTTACGGTCAAGTGATCGAAATCGCGCTCCAGATATTTTTCCACCGATTGTTCCACCAAGTCGGTAACATTATTCAGAAAGCGTTTCACGCCCTCCTCTTTTTCCAAAAACTCAATCACCTTCAAATCACGGCCCGTCAATTGTTTATACTCATCATAGCGCCCAGGATTGTGCAAAGCACGGCAGTCGAATACAAAGCCGCCGCCATGCCCGCTTTCGTCAACGGGAATACCGCGTTTGTAGGAAAAACTGTTTACCGACACCACCAGCTTTTTCCGGTTTACACCAATTTGCTGCAACTTTTCCGAAGCCACCATTTTCTTCAAAACAGGAATCAGGGTAGGCAGTTCAACCGGCAGGTCCAGCGTTTCCAGTACATTATTCAGATTCTCCAACGCATAGGGAATACTGGCCAGGAAATGCGCCTTTTTCTCATAAAAACCGCGAAAACCATAAGCGCCCATAGCTTGCATAATACGAATCAGCACATAGCCCGAAAACCATTGCTTAAACTCATCACGCTCAATCAACACATAATTCTCCAGCTCATCGATATAAAACTCCAGCAGGAGGTCCCGCTCTTTTTGCGGAATGGCCGCTTTGGCATCATAAAGCAGCGAGGCCAGGTCGTACTGCAAAGCCCCGCGCCGGCCACCCTGATAATCGATAAAATAAACCCGGTCGTCCTTCAGCATGATATTACGCGACTGGAAATCACGATAGAGGAAATAATTATGGTCGGCCTCAAGCAAATAATCGGTCAGCGCCTGAAAATCGTTCTCCAGGGCCTGCTCGTCAAAACTGATTTGGGCCAGTTTCAAAAAATAGTATTTGAAATAATTTAAGTCCCAAAGCATGGAGGTTTTGTCGAAATCCGAACGCGGATAGCAAAGCGCATAATTCAAATCGGCACCGGCAATAACCTGAAAACGCGGCAATTCTTTCAACACCTTTTTATACACCTCACGCAAATCGTCGGTAAACTCCCCTTTCTTTTTTTCCTCCGTCAGATAGGCAAACAATGTAGTGTCGCCCAGATCCTCGAGGAGGTAAATATCTTCCGTGGGTTCTTCGGCATAGATTTGCGGCACATTCATTCCTTTTTTCAGGAAATGACGCGTAAACTCAATAAAAGCCAGGTTTTCTTTCGAGTCGGAATTGTACACGCCCAGAGCCGTTTTAGTTGCCGACTTCATCCGGTAATATTTACGGTCGGAGCCCGATTGCGCCAAAGGAGTAATTTTCTCCACCGCCTCACCGGCCCATTGCTCGTATAATTTTGTCAGTTGCTTTTCGTACATACAAATTTGCTTTTTAGCTCAACATCATGCTAACATGATGTTCTGCCAATTCTTTTAACTGCTCAATCTCGCCCACCTCAATAAATGATGAACCGTTGGCCTTGCCAAAACTTCCGGAAATAACCAATACCTGCTCACTATGCTTATAACCGCGTTTCATCAGGTTATCCAATGCTTCCACAATAAATTGCGCATGTATTTTAGGCAGTTCGGCATAATCGGCATATACCCCGAACGAAAGCGCCAAAGCCCGCATAGTGGAGGCCTTATAACAATGCGCGTAAATCAGTTTTTGTCCGCGGTAAGCCGCCATTCCCCGAACGGTATTGCCCGAGGTTGTATCGGCGACAATCGCGCGAATGGGCAGTTCCACACTGGCCTCCACAGCCGAGCGCATCAGGTACGAGGCCGTTTGATTGGAGATAATGCGGTTGGGTAAATCGTTCATTTTGGGCAGATTCGCCTCAATCTCATGGGCAATGGATGTCATCATCTGCACCGCCTCTACCGGATACTGACCGTAAGCTGTTTCGCCGCTTAACATAATGGCATCGGTACCCTCGGCGATGGCCGTGGCAATATCATTTACTTCAGCCCGTGTGGGGCGTGGGTTTTCAATCATCGAATGTAGCATTTGCGTAGCGACAATCACGGGTTTGCGGGCATGCACCGCCTTGGTGACCAGCATACGCTGCACGACCGGCAAACGGGGCGAGGAAATCTCCACCGCCAAATCGCCGCGTGCCACCATAATTCCGTAGGCCTGATCCAATATTTCGTCAATATTTTGCACGCCTTCCTCATTCTCTATCTTGGCGATTATCTTGATATCGCTGCCATGTGCATCAAGGATACTCTGCACCGCAATTACATCGGCAGCCTTGCGTACAAAGGAATGCGCGATAAAATCAAGTTTCTGCTCAATAGCAAAATTGATAAAGCCTATATCCTTTTGCGTCAGGGCAGGAAGTTTTATCAAGGTAGATGGAATATTAACACTTTTGTGGCCCTGGATGCGGCCTTTGTTCATCACTTCGCACTTCAGTTTTGTACCGTCATCTTCCAATACTTTCAATTCCAAAATTCCGTCATCAATCAGAATTTTCGCCCCCACGGTTACATCATCCACAAAATTTTTGTAGGACATATTGATGCATTCGGGAGTACTCTTCACGCCGGGTGCTCCTTTCACATAAACAATATCGCCCGCATTTACCGGAAAGTCCTCATCTTGTTCGTTGGTACGAATCTCCGGGCCTTTGGTATCCAGCAAAATGGCAATCTTATCCGACACCTTGCGTACATTATTGATTACTTTCAGGGCATCCTCATGCGTTTGATGGGCGGTATTCAGGCGTACTACATTCATTCCCCTTTGATAAAGTTCGCGGATAAAATCCACATCGCAGCGCTTATCGGAAATGGTAGCTACAATCTTTGTTTTCTTATACATATGTAATTATTGAAAAATTTTTATAACGGCTGTAAATTTAATACAAATACTTTCGTTGCTGTAGAGTTTATTATTTTTGATATTCACCTTCGCTAAAGCTACGATCGATAAATTTGATTTACTTCGCCTTAACACCCCAATTGCAACAATGTTTGATTTACGATTTTTGATATCCACCTCCGCTAAAGCTACGGTCGATAAATTTGATTTTAGATGTATGATATGAGATTTTTGATTTAAACATTACCACACTAAACCATATTAACCATTTAACCTACCTGCCGGATTTCCTCCCGAAAGGGATGGTAGGCAGGATTTCCTCCCGAAGGGATGGCAATTTAACCTACCTAACGGTAGGCAGGCAATTCAACCTTTCCCCAATCCAACAAATTCCTACCTTAGCACCATGGAAGCAATTCTTATTCTCATCGGTTTGGTATTAATCATTTTGGGAATTGTGGGCTGCATTATTCCCGCATTACCCGGCCCTCCGCTTGCTTACGCGGCTTTGGTTTTACTGGAATTTACCGAGCAGTCGCCATTCTCTTTTAATTTTATGATGGCATGGCTGATTATTGTTATCGTGGTTACCCTGCTCGACTTTTATGTACCCGTTTGGGGAACCAAGAAATTCGGAGGAAGTAAATACGGCACTTACGGCAGCATCGCGGGATTAATTATCGGCCTGTTCTTTTCACCTGTGGGCATTATTATCGGACCATTTTTGGGGGCTTTTGCCGGCGAACTTATTGGAGGCAAAAAAACGAACGATGCCCTGCGTGCAGGCTTAGGTGCTTTTGTGGGATTTTTAACCGGAACCATTGCCAAACTGGCGGTTTCGGGAGTAATTACGGTTTATTTTATTAAAGAATCCTGGGGAATTATTTCTTCCTGGTTTTAGTTTCTTCGCCCTCGCGAATTACCAAAAAAACATCTTCATTATCGCGTTTCATCCAATAGCGCTCACGGGCAAAACGTTCCAGATTATCCTCATTGGTCATTAAATCGTTTGAAATCTTCCGGTTTTTCTCAATCTCGCGCAAATAAAATTGCTTTTCGGCCTGCACCTTTTCCAACTTTTGATTCAGACGGTGCTGCACCTTAATATTATTCGGGCCGAAAATAAAAATCATACCGCCCATTATCACCCCCACAATCACATAGCGGTTATACAAAAAGCCCAGCGTATTTTTATCGAATTTCATAGTACAAAAATACATCAAAAAAGCAGGGTTGATTAAAAATATCCGCTTCTTTTTCACGCTGCCCTGTTTATAACCGGAAACTGCTTTTAGTTTCGTACCTTTGCCTCGCTTAAATCAATAAAATCAAGAATTATGACAAAACGCGGAAAGCTTTATTTATGGGTATCGGCAGCACTTACCTTAATCATTACCGCTGCATTCAGCAGTACTATTTCCGAACTGATTTCCATTCCGAAATCTCTTTCAAATATTGAATACGAAGGAGAAAACGGCAAAGAAACAATGGTATTTAATTATAAAGGCGACAAGCTCAAATTATATACCCCGGAGGAGTTGATGAAGAGCAAAAATCCGTGGATACTCAATGACTTTGACGAAGTGGAGAAGGGAACCGACGACGGCATAACATTCAATTTCAAGAAAGAATTTAACGGAACACTTATTTACGGTTTGTATCCGGATGAGCCGATGGCATATCCGATTGCCGTATATTTTAAGCGGCATGAAAAAATTGAAAACGGAAAAGCTTTTATCAATATTCGCAAGAAACTGAGCGGGGTATATGACCTGGCAAATTGGGAAAAGAATAAAGGCGGACGGCTGGCTTACCGTGTTTTAGACGATAAAAACAATGTGGTATTTAATAAAAGTATCACGTTTACCTATGACGACGGTTTTAAAATTGTACCGGATTTGGTTTGGGGTCCTTTTCTAAGTTCACAAACCGAGCATAGTATTGCCATCAGTTTTGCCACCAACCTGGTATGCGAACCTGTGGTTGTGGTTAATAACAAAGAGTACAAACTGGAATCCGGAAAAAAACATGAGGTTATTATTAAAGATTTGAACCCGGAAACCTCTTATGATTATAAAATTAAAATCGGTGATATCGAGCATATTTCCCAGTTGGAAACCGCTCCGATAAGTGAGCGCGGCGCCCAATTCACGTTCTGCTTTGCCAGCGACAGCAGAGGCGGCACGCAATTGGGCGAAAGCAGCACCCAGGGACACAATGCCGACATTATCCGCAAGATGGCCGCTTTGGCTGTTTCGAAGAATGTAAAGTTTTGGCAATTTACCGGCGATATGATTAACGGATACAAAAGCTATTACGACCAAATCAATATCGAATACACCAGCTGGCTGACGACCCTGAGTCCGTTTATGCACAGTACGCCGCTGAATACCGCAATGGGAAACCACGAAATAAATATGCGCGTATTTGGCGACCCGAAAAAATACATCAGCGTGGATGCCTTTCCGTATAATCAGTTTTCGGGCGAAAAACTCTACTCCGACTTTTTTGTAAATCCCGAAAACGGACCGGATAGCGAGGACGGCTCCAATTACGACCCGGATAAAAAGAGCATTGATTTCCCTTCGTATAAGGAGAATGTGTATTCCTATGTTTATGGCAATCTGGCGATGATTGTACTCAATTCAAATTATTGGTATTCGCCGAATGTCGGCATTATACCCGAAATCGGAGGAAACCCGCACGGCTACATAATGGATAATCAATTGGAATGGCTGCGCAAACAAGTGAAGAAATATGAAGAAATGGAGACCATTGAGCATATTTTTGTTACCATTCATACTCCGGCTTTCCCCAATGGCGGCCATTCGAATAACGATATGTGGTATAAGGGGAATAATGACATTCGCCCCTGGATTGCCGGCAACAAAACGGACAAGGGCATTATCGAACGCCGGGATGAGATGCTGGATATCTTGGTGAACCATAGTAAGAAATTCCGCGTATTGCTCACCGGTCATGAGCATAACTACTCGCGTTTGGTGGTAGATAAAAACACCGAGATTTATCCCGAAGGATGGGAAGGCAAGCGGCTGGAGCTAAAGCGCCCCTTTGTTCAGATTGTGGACGGCGCCGCAGGAGCACCCTATTATGCTCAGGAGCAGCTTCCCTGGACACCGGGTCTTAAAAAGTTCTCCGCCCAATACGCTCTGGTTTTATTCCATATCGACGGAGCAAATATTGAAGTGGAAGTAATCAATCCGAATACGCTGGAACTGATCGAAAAAACGGAATTGTAAGCATCAAGCGCCTTTATTGCGGCTCTATGATACGATTTCGCCCAGCAAGGTAGCCGCTGTGCAATCGGTGCATTTCACCATAACATAATCCCCGATTTGGGTATCCTTACGGTCGAACACCATCACTTTGTTTTGTTGGGTGCGGCCCGACATTTGCCCTTGCGAACGCTTGGAAACATTCTCCACCAATACCTCAAACACCTTCCCGATATCCTTCTTATTGTTGGCCAGCGAGGATTCCTGCTGCAAGGCTATTACCTCCTGCAAACGCCGCCCTTTCACATCCTCCGGAACATCATCGGGATATTTGCGTGCAGCCAGCGTATCCGGACGCTCCGAATACTTGAACATAAAGGCGTAATCGTAACTTACTTCCTTCATCAGCGAAATGGTATCTTGATGTTCCTCCTCGGTTTCACCACAAAAACCGCAAATAATATCCGTGCTTAACCCGCAATCGGGAATCAATTCCTTGATTTTCGCAATGCGATTCAAATACCAGTCGCGCGTATAGCTGCGCTTCATCCGTTGCAGGCAGCTCGTACTGCCCGATTGCACCGGCAGGTGAATAGAATTGCAGATATTCGGCACCCCGGCAATGGTTTCAATCAGTTCATCGGAAATATCCTTAGGATGGGAAGTAGCGAAACGTACCCGCAATTGCGGACTTACCGCCGCCACACGGCGCATCAGTTCGGCAAAATTCACGGCTTCGTTGCCCTCGGTCCAATTGTAGGAATTTACATTTTGCCCCAGCAAGGTAACCTCCTTATAACCTTTTTCCACCATATCACGGGCCTCGGCCACAATAGTCTGCGGGTCGCGACTCCGCTCATGGCCCCGTGTATAAGGCACCACGCAATAGGCGCAATAATTATCGCAACCGCGCATTATGGAGATAAAACCCGAAACCCCGTTTTTATCCAGACGAACCGGAGTAATATCGGCATAGGTTTCCTCAAGCGACAAAACCACATTGGCCATCTGGCGACCGTCTTCCGCCTCCTTAATCAAATTGGGCAAATCGCGGTATGCATCCGGGCCGACCACCATATCCACAAATTTCTCTTCCTCCAGCAAGGTCGTTTTCATGCGCTCGGCCATACAGCCCAGCACCCCGATTTTCAAACC
>CAYUAN010000290.1:0-2472 GCA_964442545.1 uncultured Prolixibacteraceae bacterium
GGCAGGTGAAGAAATAGAGAGTATTTATTTCGGAGGCGGGACACCTTCTTTACTTTCGGCCCGGGAATTGGCATCCATATTAAACGAAATTCATAAATATTTTCCGGTACAGGCCGGGGCCGAAATAGATTTGGAGGCCAATCCTGATGATATTAATCTCGGAATTTTACAGGAGTGGAAAAGAATGGGTATCAATCGTTTAAGTATCGGTACTCAGGCCTTTGATGATGCCTTGCTGAAAAAGTTGAACCGTGTGCATACCGCCAAACAAGCCCTTAATGCTGTGCAACTGGCCCGGGAAAACGCTTTTGAAAATATCAGTATTGATCTGATTTACGGTATTCCGGGATTAACGGATAAGCAGTGGTCAGACAGCATACGCCGTGTTATGGATTTGCAGATTCCGCATATCTCGGCTTATCATCTGACGGTGGAGACAGGCACGGCTTTGGAAGTATTGATTCGAAAGGCAAATATCCTCAACCGGACGAAGAAGCGGGTGTGGGGCATTTCCGGATTTTGATGCATGATTTGCAGCGGGCGGGATACGAGCATTATGAAATTTCCAATTTCGCTTTGCCCGGGTGTTATTCTCGACATAACAGCAATTATTGGAAGCGAAAAAAATATCTGGGACTCGGGCCTTCGGCGCATTCGTTTGATGGCCGGTCGCGCCAATGGAATGTAGCTTCGGTACGGGATTATATGCAAGCATTGCAGGAGGGGCGGCTTAATTTCGAATCAGAGCAAATCAATCCTGATGATGCTTATAATGAGTTTGTAATGTTGGGTTTGCGTACGCAGGACGGTGTTGATGCTGCCCAACTGGAAAAGATTTTTGGCCCGGATAAGCGCCGGTATTTTGAATCGGGCATAACGGCATTTATAGATAAAAACCAGGTGCTAAATAACGGAACGCTTTATCGCCTGAGCGAAGAGGGAAAGTTATTTGCCGACGGAATCGCGGGTGCTTTATTTGTTTAGTCTGATTATGCTGATAGTTGAAAAATTAAGTTAAATCAGCCCATCAAAAAAGCATTATTTAATCAAAATTGTTCCATCTTTCCCCGCAACAAATTCCCCGATAATGGTGGCGGCATCCAAACCGTTTTCCTTTAATTTCGCCAATAATTCGGAGGCCTGTGCTTTCGGTAGCGCGATTAGAAGCCCGCCTGAAGTTTGCGCATCGGCCAAAAGAAGTTGCTGTGTCCGGCCAAAACTGCCAAAGTTCACATCCTCTTTTACATAATCCAGATTATTATAGGTACCGCCCGGAATTATTCCTGCCGTGGCAAAATCTTTTACTTTGGGTAAATAGGGCAATTTGTCGAAATAAACAGCCACATCGCGTTTAGAAGCCTTGCTCATCTCGCGTAGGTGGCCCAGCAAACCGAAACCTGTAACATCGGTGCAGGCGTGCACTTCATAGTCCTTCATCAGCTCCGCTGCGGTCTTGTTCAGCATGCTCATTACTTCAATAAGCTGTTGCTCCAAATCTTTTTCCACCAGTCCGCGTTTCAGTGCGGTGGATAAAATACCGCTTCCCAACGGCTTGGTCAGGATAAGCGCGTCTCCCTTTTGCGCGCCCTCGTTTTTAATAATCTCATCCGGATGCACCAATCCGCTGACTACCATTCCGTATTTGGGTTCGGGATCTTCGATGGTATGGCCACCCAACACATTGATACCTGCTTCGCGGGCTTTGTCGTGCGCCCCGCGCAGGATGTCTTCCAATACGCTCAAGGGTAGTGTATCTTCCGGAAAACCAACAATATTCAATGCAAATATCGGCCGGGCACCCATTGCGTAAATATCGCTTAAAGCATTTGCCGCGGCAATGGCCCCGAAATCGTAGGGATTGTCCACGATGGGGGTAAAGAAATCCAGTGTTTGCACCAGGGCGGTATCGTCTGATATATGATATACCGTAGCATCATCCGAAGTTTCGGTACCCACCAAAACCTTTTCGTCAAAAAATTGCGGGAGCTTTTTCAGAATTTTTTCCAGGTTTTGCGGTTGTATTTTGCAGGCACAACCCAGGCCGTGTGTGTAATGGGTCAGCTTGATTTCTTTGGTTTCTTTCACCTCTATTTTGGCATTTCCCTCCTCCTTCGGCATCAGCTCTTTTACGGTACGGATAATTTCTTCCGCCGCTTTTTTGATATCGGCCATAGTCGTATCACGCCCGGTGGAAAAACGAATGGTTCCCATCGCGTAATCCAGCGGCACCATCATCGCTTCTAAAACCGCCGAAACATCGATACTTTCGGAATGGCAGGCCGCGCCGGCCGAGGCTGCAACGCCCTCCAAACGGGCAATCAGCGTATTGGCCTCTACCCGCGGAAAGGAAACGCTCAGCGTATTCGGCAAGCGTTTTTCGGGATGGCCGTTAAGTTTTATTTGCGGTAGTGCTTCGTGCAGCAAATCCCAAAGATAATCCCGTGTTTTGCGGTAGTGTTCCGCATTTTGTTG
>CAYUAN010000291.1:0-2094 GCA_964442545.1 uncultured Prolixibacteraceae bacterium
AATCAGCGTCAAAAAAAAGAAAACATTATCGCCATGTTTTGTTTGTTTTACTGCGTAACTCTGTGTACAACACTGTGTAACTCTGTGGAATTATCTACAAATCCGTGGATATAAAATCAAAAATCAGAAAAGACTAACATCTCGACAGGCTCGATGACCTTTGGTGAGAACAATAATCCGAGCGACTGCGTGGATAAGAATCCGCGGTAAAAACAACCTTCCGAGCAAGGCGAGGATAAAAATTCGATCAATTCGTTCAATTCGATAATACATCTTCCCAATTTCTTCACGCAAACAAAAAAGGCAGTTATTTATACCATAAAAAGCGAGATATATCAATTTTTCCTACCCGCCTTTTTCCTAACTTAGCAGCTCTGAAATTGAACACAAAAACACAAAATTATGAGCGAATTTATTTATCAAGACCCTTTCCCGATAGAGAAAGACGATACCGAATACCGGCTGATTACCAAGGACTATGTGTCCGTAGTGGAATTTGACGGCCGGAAAATTTTGAAAATCGACCCTAAAGGTTTAGAACTGCTGGCCGAGGAAGCCATGACTGATGTTTCCTTCTTTTTACGCCCCAGGCATTTGGAAAAACTGGCCAAGATTCTCGACGATCCCGAAGCTACCGATAACGATAAGTTTGTAGCTTATTCCTTACTGAAAAACTCCGTTACGGCAGCCGAAGGCGTATTGCCCACCTGTCAGGATACCGGTACGGCCATCGTAATGGCCAAAAAAGGCGAGGATGTTTATACGGGCGCCAATGACGCCCTGCATTTTTCAAAAGGCGTGTACAACACATATCAGAAAAATAATCTGCGCTATTCGCAGGTAGTGCCTTTTAGTATGCTCGAGGAGAAAAACTCGGGAACCAACCTTCCGGCGCAAATCGATATTTACTCCATCTCCGGAAACGAATACAAGTTTTTATTCCTGGCAAAGGGAGGCGGTTCGGCAAATAAAACATATTTATACCAACAAACAAAACAGGTACTTACGGAAGAGAACCTAAAGAAGTTCTTAAAAGAGAAATTGCGTGAAATCGGAACGGCTGCCTGTCCGCCTTACCACCTCGCATTTGTGATTGGCGGTACCTCGGCAGAGAAAAATCTGCAAACCGTAAAATATGCTTCGGCGGGATATTTGGATAATCTGCCCACCTCCGGCAACGAAGGCGGTCGTGCTTTCCGCGACCTCGAATGGGAAGAAAAAGTATTGGAGATGACCCGTGAGCTGGGCATTGGTGCGCAATATGGCGGTAAATATTTCGCCCACGATGTGCGCGTTATCCGTCTGCCGCGCCATGCGGCTTCCAACCCGATTGGCCTGGGCGTAAGTTGCAGCGCCGACCGTAATATTAAGGCTAAGATTACGCCCGAAGGAATTTTTGTGGAGCAAATGGAGAAAAATCCGGCACGTCTGCTGCCCGCCACTCCGCCACACCTCGTTCCTGCTGTTGAAATCGATTTGGACCAGCCGATGGAGAAAATCCTGGCCGAGCTGACCAAGCATCCGATTAAAACGCGACTGAGCCTTACCGGAACGCTGATTGTGGCCCGCGATATGGCCCATGCCCGCATTATGGAAATGCTCGAGCGCGGCGAAGAAATGCCCGAATATTTCAAGAATCACCCGATATACTACGCCGGCCCGGCCAAGACGCCCGAAGGTATGCCCTCAGGCAGTTTCGGCCCCACGACCTCCAATCGTATGGACCCCTATGTGGCTCCGTTCCAGGCCAAAGGCGGCAGTATGGTGATGCTGGCCAAAGGAAACCGCACCCCGCAGGTGAAAGAGGCGTGTCAGAAATACGGCGGATTCTACCTGGGCTCCATTGGTGGCCCCGCCGCCTTGCTGGCTAAGGAAAACATCCTCTCCATCGAGGTTATCGACTTCCCCGAACTGGGCATGGAGGCCGTACGCAAAATCCGCGTCAAAGACTTCCCCGCCTTCATCGTGGTGGACGACAAAGGAAACGACTTCTTCGAGCAAATCTAAAGGAGAACGACTTTTATTTAAATGCACAGCCGCTTTGGTGGTTGTGCATTTTTTTGTGGGCGGACTATCGGGCTGTCCGCTATAATC
>CAYUAN010000292.1:0-4215 GCA_964442545.1 uncultured Prolixibacteraceae bacterium
ATCATTAAAAAAAAAAGCCGGGCTATTGCTCACGGAGAAGGATATGTAAATGTTCACGTGATTCATAAATCACCCGTAAACTCATATCCACCGGGCTATCCCGCACTGATTTCCGTTGTGATGAAAGTGGCCGGTGAAGACATTACAACCATAAAAAAAACAAATGGGGTTCTGTATTTTTTATCGCTGCTTATCCTGTTCTTTTTCTTTCGTGCGATTACGAAAAATATTCACCTGAGTTTTATCCTCAGTTTGGTGATGCTGTTCAATTTTTACCTCTTGCAATACTCCACCTGGATGATGAGCGAAATACCCTTTATTTTCTTCACCGCCCTTTCGCTTTGGGCGCTGTCGCAAATAGATTTTGATAAAAACCCGCTCAAGGAATATCATTTTTACATTATGCTTGCCGGGTTACTGGCCGCTTATTATATACGTTCGCAAGGAATTGCGTTGTTCGGCGGCATCTTCCTCTACCTTCTGGTACGGCGCAACTGGAACTATCTTTTAGCCACTTCCGCCGGTTTTATTGCGTTAATTATTCCCTGGATGGTGCGCAATGCCCAACTGGGTGACAGTCCTTATAAAAAGGCATTAACCTACAAAAACTATTACGACACCTCGCAAGGAAAGATGGAGGGCATCGGCGATTGGCTGGAACGCTTTGGCGAAAACTTCAGCCGCTATATGAGCAGTGAAATACCATCAGCCGTTTTCGGATATGAACCAAATTACGATAATGCTTCGATGACGGCGGGCTTTCTGGTATTATTATTTGTTGGCTTCGGAATTTACAAAGCGAAAAAACTGCAATTAGCCATTGCGGGATACATCCTGGCCACATTTGCCATCCTGATGATATGGCCCCCGGTGTGGACCGGAGTGCGTTTTATGCTGCCCATTGTACCACTGCTGATTTTCTTCTTCTTTTACGGTGTATATAGTGTGTTGGCCATTCTTTTGGAGAAAATAAAACTCAGCGATAAAAGCATTAAACAATATATTCCTTACACCTTTATTGTTTTCGCTTTAATTTACACACCACGGCTAAAGGAATTGAACAGGGAGGCACGCAAGCCCATGAATCCTTTGTTTCACACTTATTTCGAATTGGCCAAATGGACGAAAAAGAATCTGCCGGATGATGCCATTATCATTTGCCGCAAACCCATTTTATTTCACCTTTTCTCCGAACATTATGTTCAAGGAATTGTCAAAGAAAATGATCCGGAGAAGGCATTGAAAATAATGAAAGATAAGGGCTATAACTATATTGTACTTTATGGCGACGGCCTTTCGCAACGCTATTTTATGCCCTTATATAATAAATATCCGGAGAAATTTCCGATTATTCAAAAGGTTGGAAATCCGCCGGTATATTTAATGGAGATTAAACCCGACGCAACAAAATAAAAGAGATGATATCAAAACTGTCTATAGTAATACCTGTATATAACGAAGAGCGCAGTGTGCACGAAATACTCGATTTGGTACGCGCCGTGAAACTGATTAATAATATTGAAAAAGAGATTATTATCGTAAACGATGCTTCGACGGATAATACACAACAGGTACTGGAAAAATATATTGCCGATCACCCCGACGAGGGCTTGCAACTTTATACCCATGAGGTAAACAAAGGCAAAGGAGCCGCGCTGCATACCGGAATCAGCAAAGCCACAGGCGAATATCTGATTATCCAGGATGCCGATTTGGAATACGATCCGGAGGAGTACAATATTCTTTTGCAACCCGTTGTTAAAGGCGTGGCCGATGTGGTTTTCGGTTCCCGCTTTTTAGGCGGAAATGCGCACCGCATCCTCTTTTTCTGGCATTCCATCGGAAATAAATTCCTCACCGGATTGAGCAATGCTTTTACCAATCTGAATCTTACCGATATGGAAACCTGCTATAAGCTGTTTCGTACGGATATTATCCAGAACATCAAGCTGAAAGAAAACCGCTTCGGCTTTGAGCCGGAAGTTACAGCCAAAATATCACGCATAAAGAATCTTCGTATCTATGAAGTAGGGATTTCCTATTACGGACGTACCTTTGAAGAAGGAAAGAAAATCGGATGGAAAGACGGTATGCGGGCCATCTATTGTATTTTGAAATATAATATCTGGGACAAGAAAGCATGAGCGAGCAATTTGCCTTTAAGGAAGTCGATCAGGAGGGAATGGAGACCTTGAACGTGGTGGCCGAGGCCGACCGCTTCAATACCTGGATGTACGAAACCATTAAGCCGTTTTGCACCGGCCGTATTCTGGAAATCGGCAGCGGAATCGGAAACATATCGGACTTCTTTATCAATGATAATCAACAGCTAACGCTAAGCGACATCCGGCAGAATTATGTGGACATCCTGCGCAAGAAGCACGAAGGAAAACCCAACCTGAACGAAGTGATGTTGCTGGATATTATCGATCCTGATTTTGATAAAAAGTTTGCAGCCTACTTCGAAACATTCGACAGCATTTACGCGCTGAACATTGTGGAGCACGTAGCCGATGATAAACTGGCCATCGCCAATATGAGAAAGCTGCTGAAACCGGGCGGCAATATGGTGATTCTGGTTCCGGCCTACCAAAAGCTGTATAATGTTTTCGACAAGGAACTGGAACATTACCGCCGTTATACCCTAAAGCAATTGGATGGCATTATGCGTGCCAACGAGCTGGAGGTGATTCATCATCAATATTTTAACTTTATCGGAATATTCGGATGGTGGTTTAGCGGTAGCGTGTTGAAAAAGAAAACCATACCCGGCGGACAAATGAAATTGTACAATAAACTGGTGCCGGTTTTTAAGGTAATTGACCAAATAATCGGCCAGGCTGCCGGACTGAGTGTGATTAGTGTGGGACGGAAGTAGGGATGTTTGATGTTTGTTGTTTGTTGTTGGTTGTTTGTTGCCTGCCTGCCATCCCTGTCGGGAGGAAATCCGGCAGGTAGGTTTGATTTTTGATTTGAGCTGTTTGATATGATTTGTCCACTTTCGCTAGGGCTACGGTCGATAAATTTGATGTGGGATTTTGATTGTTTTTAAACGTGGAAAAGGAATTATTATTCGGGAAAACTTTAAGTGAGCTGCAAGTGGTTTGCAAGGATTTGGGCTTGCCCAAATTCGCGGCAAAGCAGATAGCCGACTGGTTGTACCGCAAGGATATCCGCTCGATTGACGAGATGAGCAATCTTTCCAAAAAAGCCCGCCAACAGCTGAACGAAGCTTTCGACCTCGGCATCTCCGATCCGGTTAGCGTGCAGGAATCAAAAGACGGAACCAAGAAATACCTTTTCAAAACACCTGCCGGGAAATTTATCGAAGCGGCTTTTATTCCCGAAAAAAAACGGAATACACTCTGTGTATCCACGCAAGTGGGGTGCAAAATGGGTTGTACCTTTTGTATGACCGGACGACAGAAATTTCACGGGAACCTCAGTGCGGGCAGCATCATCAACCAGCTGCGCTCCATACCCGAGTGGCAGAGTATTACCAATATCGTATATATGGGAATGGGTGAGCCGATGGATAATCTCGAGGAGGTTTTGAAAAGTCTGGAAATCCTGACCTCCGATTGGGGTATGGCTATGAGCCCGCGGCGAATTAATGTATCCACCATAGGGGTGATTCCCGCGATGAAACGCTTTCTGGACGAGGCGGAAGCGCATCTGGCGGTTAGTCTGCACTCGCCATTCGAAGAGGAACGGGCCCGCCTGATGCCGGTGGAAAAAGCTTACCCGTTGAAAGAAATTATCAATCTGCTGAAAAGCTACGATTGGCACGGACAACGCCGTATTTCCTTTGAATATATTATCTTTGACGGGCTGAATCATTCGGATAAGCATGTAAAGGCCTTGACCCGATTGCTCGCGGGCCTGAAATGCAGAGTTAATCTGATTCGCTTCCACCAGATACCGGACAGCGAACTGAAATCGAGCCGCGATGAAGAGGTACAGGCATTTATGGAGCAACTAAATAATGCCGGAATACGTACAACCATTCGCGCTTCACGGGGTCAGGATATAGATGCGGCTTGCGGATTGTTAAGCACAAAAAAAATATTGGAGACAAAAGGATGACAAAATATTGGACCAAACTATCGGGAATTGTATTGATACTGCTATTGGGAATGAGCTCGTGTTTTAAGACCGAGTGCCCCGATTGTGTGACACCTCCGCCCCCGCTCTTCTTTTATCTGGTGGATTCCA
>CAYUAN010000293.1:0-11900 GCA_964442545.1 uncultured Prolixibacteraceae bacterium
TGGGCAGGCTTTCCGGCCCTGAAATGCGGACTACGGCAATCGCCGCAGATCCGGCCGCGGTGGCCAATGCGCAGATGGTGTCGTTTTTCTGCCGTTCCATTGTTTTATTGTTTAATGTTTTTTTCGGTTGTGGCAAATGCCCTGGAGCGCATCAGTTTCTTAAACTCCCGTCGCGAAGGGGAAAGGATATATTCTTTGGCGTGTTTTTCGTTAATATTGGTGTCTATGGAGGCATAGTCGTAATGTAATAGCGAGTCGTCGGGATAAATCTCCCCGAAATACAAGGTGTCGCCCCGCAACTTCATCTTTTTTACCCGCCAGTAATGGTCATCGAATTGGTAATTCAGAAAATAATTGCGCTTATACTTTTTAAGTACTTGATTTGCTTCGATATAAAAAATCGTATCCACAATGCTTTGGCTGTAGATAATCGAATCTCCCTGAAATGTGGCACGGGCGCCGTGCTGCTCAAAATAACGGATAACCGCCGAGTCATTTTGCAAATCAATTTGGGCCGAACTGTCGATTTTCAAACCGAAACGACCAACCTTAAACTGTATGGTCAGATTTGTGGCAATGTAATCGGGATGTACAATCAAGCGCTTATTCGGGTTGCTGAACTTGACATAAACCCCTTGGATTTCCTTGCCGAAATTGTCTATGGCCTTTACCTTGTCCGGTTGCGGCTTTTCAAATTTTACGCGGTTTTCCTCCTGACAACTTGTTATCAATAAGATGCCAAGCAGTAGAAATACTATGTGCTTCAGGTGATTCATTTGCAATTTAAGTTTGTTTAAAACATTTGCATTCCCGTGTAATTATGCGGATTAATCTTTTTCAACTCTTCCTTAACACTGTCGGAAACATCCAGCCCCTCGATAAAACGGGCCATCGAATCCGCCGTGATTTTATCATTGGTACGGGTCAATTCTTTCAGTGCCTCGTATGGATTGGGATAGTTTTCGCGGCGCAAAATCGTTTGAATGGCCTCGGCGACCACGGCCCAGTTTTCTTCCAGGTCGGCCTCAAACACCTCCGGGCGCACAATTACTTTTTCCAGCCCGCGCAATAAAGAACGCAGCCCGATGAGCATATGCGCAAAGGGTACACCCATATTACGGCTGACGGTTGAGTCGGTCAGGTCGCGCTGCATGCGGGAGATGGGCAATTTGGCCGACAGGTGCTCAAAAATAGCATTGGCCAGGCCCAGGTTTCCTTCGGAGTTTTCAAAATCAATAGGGTTTACCTTATGCGGCATGGCCGAGGAGCCCACTTCGCCTTTTTTGATGCGTTGGGCGAAATAGCCCATGGAGATATAAGTCCACATATCGCGGTCGAGATCAACGATAATGGTATTGACGCGTTTCAAATTGTCGCAAAGGGCGGCAAAATTATCGTAATGCTCAATCTGTGTGGTTACCTGCAAGCGGTGTAATCCCAGGGTGTCATTTACAAAATCATTTCCGAATTTAATCCAGTCGATTTCGGGATAGGCCACATGGTGTGCGTTGAAATTACCCGTCGCGCCGCCGAACTTGGCAGAAAACGGAATTTGTTCCAACAGGGCGGCCTGGTTTTTCAGGCGTTCCACAAAAACGTAAATCTCTTTCCCCAAGCGGGTAGGAGAAGCCGGTTGTCCGTGGGTGCGGGCCAGCATCGGAATATCTTTCCATTCTTCGGCCAGGGTTTCCAGCTTGCGGATTACCTCCGCCATCAGGGGCTTTATTTCCGTTTCATAAGCGTCCTTGATGGTTTTCGGTACGGCGGTATTATTGATGTCTTGCGAGGTAAGCCCGAAATGGATAAACTCTTTATACTGCTGCAATCCGAGTTTGTCGAATTCCTCCTTAATCAGATACTCCACCGCTTTTACATCGTGATTGGTAATTTTCTCGATATCCTTAATCCGCTGCGCATCTTCAATCTTGAAGTTTTGATACAGTTCGCGCAATTGCTCGTAATTCGATTTTTCAAAATCTTTCAGTTGGGGCAGGGGCAGTTCGCAAAGCGCGATAAAATATTCCACTTCCACCAAAATACGGTAGCGGATAAGTGCGGCCTCTGAAAAATATTGCCACAAGGGCTCGGTGGTTTTCCGGTAACGCCCGTCAACGGGCGAAATTGCAGTAAGTTGAGTCAGTTCCATAATTGATATTGTTTGCTTGCGAAAGTAGGAAATTTAGATGAATATCGGGGATGTAATATTTCCCGTTAAAAAATGCCCGGACTTATTTCTTTCCATTTGTTTTGGTATAGCAAAGCAATGCTGAAACAAATCATATTGATGAGCATAATCAGAAATTCAATCCCAGATTAGTTCATGCTTATTCTATTACTTTTTATGCAAAGACTTCTTGCGGATTTAAGGAATATTCTCATCTTTGTAGTTCGATGCACAGCGTTAAATTAACAAGGATATATTTATTGGCCTCGGTGCTATTGTTGCTGACTCCCTTCATGCTTTCGGCACAGGAAGATATGACTTGGTGGAATGAAAAGCATAACTGGGACGGGCTTACGCCCTGGTTTCGTATGATGACTACCTCCGCTGCCTATTTTGGCCCCAACGCCTTGCCTGTTCCGGAAGTAATGGAAGGAAAGCCAGCGACGGCTTATGAGTTTGAATTCCGCCCCGAGGCTCATTTATCCACAGGCGATCAGACGTATAATCTTTATACACGGATTGAAGTGCCTATTGGCGCGCGGGCAAGCTTCGAGTCCTTTATCGTTCCGGTGGAATATTACAAAATGGACACGATTACGCGTGATGAACGTTTGGCGCGCACTTATAATCCGGAGGGTGTTGCCGGAGGGGATTTCTGGTTTGGAACCAATGTGCAGGTGCTGCGTCAGGGAACGCACCGCCGCCCCGACATTCAAATGTCCTTTTATTTCAAAACCGCTTCGGGAACCGATTTGAGGGATGCGCGCTATACCGATGCCCCGGCTTATTATATCCTGATAAATGCAGGGCAAATGCTCTATACTTCCGTTTCAAAAAACAAGGAGGGCGGCACTTTTTTTATCCGCGCTTTTGGAAATATCGGAACCTATATCTGGCAAACGCATTCGGATATTCATAATCAGGATGATGCCCTAACCTACGGTTTGGGAATCAGTTTGCAGGATAATTATAAGTTCATTCGTCTTGTCTGGGCGGGATATTGGGGCTATATTGATAATGGAGACCGGCCGATGGTGTTGCGTTTGCACCTGGGTACACGGGCTTTATTTCAGGCAGATTCCCCCAAATCCAAATTGTACTGGTCGTTGCGCTATGAAGCCGGACTAAATGATTTCGCGTATCATAGCATTGGTTTTGGCTTGACCTACAGCTTGTAAGATTTCCCTTTATTAAACTCCTTCCGCTGCATCTTCTACCTCCTCTATGCCCATCAATTCCGCATATTCTTCTTCCGAATAACGACGAATCTTAATATTCAGATAGGCGAACAGTGTAGTCATCACGGGACTAATTAAATTGAAAAAGGCGTAAGGAAGGTAGGCCAGTGTGCTCACGCCCAAAACCGTTGAGTTTACCGCGCCGCAGGTATTCCAGGGAACCAAAACGGAGGTAACCGTTCCGCCGTCTTCCAGTGTGCGGCTCAGCAATTCGGGTTTCAAACCACGTTTACGGTAAACCTTGGCATACATCCTTCCGGGCACCACTATGGAAATATATTGTTCGCTGGCGGTAATATTCATAAATATGGAAGTAACCACAGTGGAAAAAACCAGGCTGCCCGTGGACTTGGCAAAACGGATAATGGTTTCCGCGATACGCATCAGCAGACCGGCCGACTCCATCATGCCACTGAATGCCATAGCGGTAATAATCAGCCAAATAGTATCCAACATGCCCGCCATGCCTCCGGTTGAGAGCAAATCGTTTACGGCCTCGTTATCCGTAATAATTTCACTCGCGCCAAACCATGAATGGGACAGCACGACATAAGCTTTTTCCCAAAAAGGATCGGCAGCGTTTTGCGGGAAGTCCAGATTGTACATCTCGTTAATCAGTTCGGGCTGGAAGATAATCGCCGCCACGGAACCTGCCAGTGAGCCGATAATTAAAGAGGTTAATGGCGGAGTTTTGCGTACAATAACATAAATCAAAATAGCGGGAACCAGCAAAAGCCATGGCGTGATGGTAAATCTGGATTCGATGGCCGCTTTCAGGGCGTGTATCTCATCGGGACTTTGGCCGCCTTCGTGCGTAAAACCCAAAATCAGAAAGATAATAAAGGTAAGAATCAGCGAAGGAGTGGTGGTATAAACCATATAGCGGATATGGGTGAACAAATCGGTTCCGGCCATGGCCGGAGCCAGGTTGGTGGTATCGGACAGCGGCGACATTTTATCCCCGAAATAAGCTCCGGAAATGATGGCTCCGGCAACCATGCCAGCCGAAAAACCCAGGGCTACTCCAATGCCCAATAACGCAACCCCGATGGTGGCTATGGTGGACCAGGAACTGCCTGTGGAAATGGAAATTACCGCACTGATTAAAACCGTGGCAAACAGAAAAATATTTGGGTTCAGCAAATCAAGCCCGTAGATAATAAGTGTGGGCACCACCCCGCTTACCATCCAGGTTCCGGCAAGGGCGCCGATTAAAAACAGAATCAGAATGGACGGCATGGCATCACTGATATTGTTTACAATATGGCGGCTCATACGATCCCATTTTACACCCAGCCGCCAGGCGATAATGCCGGCAAAGGCGGTGGCAAATGTCAAGGCCAATTGGTTGGGGCCTCCCAGGGAATCGTCTTCCCAGATACGGATATTTACAAACAATAAAGTGATTAATACAATGATGGGCAATATGGCTTGCCACAGACTCGCTTTTTTTATCTCGTTTTGCATCCGATAAAATTAAAAATAAAAATCCACCCTTTTGAGGTGGATTTTTGTATTAACCATCAAAGCTTAAATTCTATTCTTTTTCCGCTTCCGTTTTTTTCAAATCAGCGGGGTCGATACGTTTAACCGCGAATTTGGTGAAGCCCATAAAAATACCAACCAAAGGATTGATGATATTAAACAAAGCATAGGGCAGATACACCACGGTAGCTACGCCTAATGTTCCGGCCATATAGGCCCCGCAGGTGTTCCATGGAATCAGCGGTGAAGTCAGCGTACCGGCATCTTCTAGTGAGCGCGACAGGTTTTCGGGCGCCAAGCCGCGACGTTCGTATTCGAGCTTAAACATACGGCCGGGCAATACAATGGCCATATACTGGTCTGATGCAATCACGTTAATACCAAAGCTGGTAAGTATGGTGGTCATAATCAAGGAGCCTGTTCCCTTTACCAGTTTCAGCAATTGCTGAACGAGTTTTTTCAACAGTCCGGTTTCTTCCATTACACCGCCAAACATCAGGGCCGACAGGATTAACCAGATTACTTCCAGCATCGAACCCATTCCGCCGCGGTTTACCAACGCATCCAGACTTTCGTATCCGGTGGAGGTCTCAAATCCGGTGTACATCGCTTTCCAAACGCCGGCAATCATTACCAGGGGTTTGGATAAATCATCACGACCCATAAATTCAACGATTAAATCCGGTTGAAAGATAACGGCAAAGATTCCACCGATTAAAGCACCGAGAAGAATGGTGGGGAAAGGGCGGAGTTTCAAAACGGCCAAAACAATAACGGCAGCCACAGGAAAGAGCAGCCACAAACTGGTATTGAAGCTGCTTTGAATGGCATCGATGGTTTGTTGCTGAATATCCATATTGGCTTCCGCGGTATTATTCAGTCCGATAATGGTAAAAATAATCAATGCGATAACCAAACTCGGAATTGTTGTCCAGAGCATATGTTTTATGTGGTCGTATAAATTTGAACCGCTTACAGCCGGAGCCAGGTTGGTGGTATCGGATAAGGGGGAGAGTTTGTCGCCAAAATAGGAGCCGCTGATAATAGCACCCGCGGTTACGCCCATCGACATATCCATACCGTGCGCAATTCCGATTAAGCCAACACCGATTGTTCCCACAGTGGTCCACGAACTACCGATACTGGCCGAAATAATGGCCGTTACTATTACCACTGTCGGATAGAATATTTCGGGGCTTAGAATTTGTAAACCGTAATAAATCATAGTGGTTACGGTTCCTGACATAACCCAGGTTCCGATTAGGGCACCCACGGCCAAAAGGATAAAGATGGCCGGCAATGCCTGACTGATACTCTTTACCACGCCTTGCCCCATTTCGTCCCAGGTGTATCCGTTTTTCAAGCCGATTATCGCAACCAGCAAACTGCTGAATGTAAGTGCAATCTGGTTTGGTCCCCAGGAAGCGTCTTCCCCGAAAATATACACAGCCAACGAGAGCATGCCGATAAGAAATAACATGGGAATTAATGCGTCAAGCAGGGAGGGAGCTTTTTTTTCAGTAGTATTCATAATTTATCTTGAGTTAGAAAATAAGAAATTAAATTGAATTATCCCAAAAGCAGGATTGAAAATGTAATACTGTAATGTATGTCACATGCTGTTTGCAAAAATACATATAAAGCACAAGCGTTTGTCACCCTATAACGAAATCAAACAATTTTGTGAAGTCGTGTAAAATAAATTGTCAAATTTGGCTTTTACCGGAGGGAAAATGAATTAGATTCCGTTTGGAAATTGCGCTATGACCTTGGTTTAAGTCTTTCGTTTTTTCTTTTTTGCCGCCGGGAAAAGCACATTATTCAAAATCAGGCGGTAGCCGGGCGAATTGGGATGCAAATCCAGGTCGGTGGGCGGGTCGCCAACCAGATGACGATAGTCTTCAGGGTCGTGCCCACTGTAAAAAGTCCAGGTGCCTTTACCGTATTCTCCATGGATATAGCGGGCTTCGTTATAACTTTTATTCTCACCCATTACCAATACATTCGACTTAATCACCGGCTTACGAAAGGCCGTGGTTTGTCCGTAAAATCCCTTAATTACCTGGGTGTGATTTTGGCATAGCATAGTGGGCACGGGATCCCATTTGGCCGAAAAATCAAAAAGGGTAAAGAAATCCGATTTCTCGGGAATCTGCATCTGCCGCTGATAAGGATTGATATCGATATTGGAAATTTCGTATTCGTATGGATTGGTGCTGATCCGGAAATTATGAAAGGCAAAGCAATTATCATAATTCAGTTTGCTTTGCGCATTGGGTTCAATAGGGTCGTGGTCGAAAGGTGTGGCACAAATATCCACGCCATCGGCTGACAGGGCCACATCATAGGAGTCGGGAGCCGAACACATGGCGAACAGATAACCGCCGCCACTGACAAAATCGCGAATCTTTTTAGCTACGGCCAGCTTCAACTGCGACACTTTTTGATATCCCAAACGATGGGCCATTTCTTCGGTGAGGCGCACCTGCTCAATATACCAGGGGCGGCTGCGGTAATTGGCCCAGAATTTTCCGTACTGGCCCGTAAAATCCTCGTGATGTAAATGCAGCCAGTCGTAAAGCGGCAATTTTCCGCTTAACACTTCCTCGTCATAAACAATGTCGTAGGGTATTTCGGCATAGGTGAGCACCAGGGTAACGGCATCGTCCCAGGGCTGCACATTGGGCGGGGAATACACGGCTATTTTCGGTGCTTTTTGCAGTTTTACCACATCCATATTTACCTCCGGGTCGGCAATCTCACTTAATATGGCTGTGCTTTGTGCATCGGCAATCACGGAATAGCTGACTCCGCGAATTTTACATTCATTGGCAATGTCCTCGTAATATTTCATCATAAAACTGCCCCCGCGATAATTGAGCAGCCAGTCCACATCCACTTTTTTGGTTAATGACCAATAGGCGATTCCATAGGCTTTCAGATGATTTTTCTGCGTTTCATCCATCGGAATCAGCAAATAGGTAGCCATTATATTGGCCGACCAAAGCAGTAAAAGCAGTGTCGTTATGAGGGTGCGAGCTTTCATAAATTATTCCCTAAAATGCCGGTTCATTGTCATCATCGGGTTCCAAAGGGTCTTTCATATTATCAATATTTCCCCCGAAATCATCATTCTTCGGCAAATCATCCAGATTCGCCCGAATAGTTTTAACAGGCCCTTCACCCTCAAAATTAGGATTCGGATCCATTCCTTGCGAGGGGTTATCGGCAGCAGGTCCGCCCAGCGGTTCAAATTCATAGCCTTCGGTATGATTGATAAACTTGGCAAACTCGCCTTGGAAGGTAAGTTTTACTTCGCCCAAAGCACCATTACGATGCTTGGCGATAATCAGCTCGGTATAACCATCGGAATATAATTCTCCATGGGCATTTTCTGTGATTCCATAATATTCCGGACGGTAGAGGAAACACACCATATCGGCATCCTGTTCAATAGCACCCGACTCACGCAGGTCGGAGAGTTGCGGTTTTTTGTCCCCTCCACGGGTTTCCACACTACGGTTCAACTGCGACAGGGTAATAATCGGCACGCTCAGTTCTTTGGCCAGGGCCTTGAGCGAACGGGAAATGGTACTGATTTCCTGCTCCCGGTTTCCACCGCCCTTATCTGTGGCCGCGGTCATCAATTGCAGGTAATCAATAATAATAATATCGATATTTTGCTGTGATTTCAGGCGGCGGCTTTTGGCCCGCAGCTCGAAAATCGAAAGGGCAGGGGTGTCGTCAATAAATATCTTGGCTTTCTCCAGCGAGCTCATTCCTATGGATAGTTTTTCCCATTCCATATGGTTGAGTGTTCCTTTTTTCAACTTATCGGCACTAATTTCCGATTCGGACGAAATCAGACGGGTAACCAATTGCACGGCCGACATCTCCAAAGAGAATAAGGCGACGCTTTTTTGGTAATCGATGGCAATATTCCGTGCCAGGGCCAAAACGAAAGCCGTTTTACCCATACCGGGACGTGCCGCGAGAATAATGAGGTCGGATGGCTGCCAGCCCGCCGTCATATGGTCGAGGTGGTGGAAGCCGGTGGCAATACCCGAAATATTTCCGTCATTGCTGGCGGCCTCTTCAATTTGCTGTAATGCTTCTTTCATCACATCGGCCATACTTACCGCTGAGCGCCGCAGATTGCTTTCAGCTACCTCAAAAAGATTTTTCTCGGCGCGATCGAGCAAATCCAGTACATCGGTGGTTTCCTCAAATGCATCGCTGATAATATCCGACGAAATGCGAATAAGCTCGCGCTGAATAAATTTTTGCTGGATAATACGGGCGTGAAACTCGGCATTGGCGCCCGAGGCAACACGGTTTGTAAGTTGCATAATGTAATAGGAACCGCCGACCACATCCAGCAGGCCGCTTTTGGTCAGGCGCTGGTTTACCGTGAGGATATCAATGGGCTCCGATTCTTCAAATAAGCGCATAATGGCCTCATAAATATGCTGATGGGCCTCTTTATAAAACATCGGCGGTTTCAGGATGTCAATCACTTTGTTTACGGCTTGCTGCTCGAGCATCATCGCGCCCAAAACCGCTTCTTCCAGATCAACGGCCTGAGGCGGAACTTTACCGTATTCCATCGCCACTTTATGGGCGCTTGTTCCTTTGTTTACATTCAAATTCGGCTTCGTGCCGGTCTTTTTTATTCCCGTATTTTCCATAGGGCAAAGTTATATAATCTGAGGGGCCTTTTTTCGGCCAAATTCGTTTAATTTTCAACAAATGCTAAATTCCTGAAATAGCTTTTGTTGTGGTAAATCGACTGTTATACAGTTGTTTGTGTTTTTGTGATTCTTGATAATCAGTTGCCTACATAATGATTACCTCTTCCACGACCTTTTGGTCGAAACGTGTATTGATATTTTCCATCAATTTGGATTTGGCGTACATCATTTCGTTTTTCAGGGCCGCATTATCGAAACGGAGGGTCAGCTTTTTGTTTTGCAAGCTTAAATCCAGGGTGTGCTTGGCAATCATTTTCCCGACAATTTCTTCCCAATGGGCAATAATCTCGGCTTCCTGCATTTTGGGCCGCAGCCCGGAATTATTGATGAATTTGCGGATTATATCCCCAAGGGGCTGAATTTCATTTGACCGCCAATAATCATTTCTGCTCATAAATCGCTCCTTCCTTTATTTCAAATATACTCAGGTCCACTTCGATCTCCTTAAAAATCCGTTCCACCCGTTCTTTATTGGTGTCGGTAACAAAAATTTGCCCGAACTCGTTGCGGCTAACCAGCTTCATCAATTGGGCTACACGCTTATAGTCCAATTTGTCGAATACATCATCCAGCAACAAAAGCGGCTTGAATCCTTTTTTGTCTTTCATATATTCAAACTGGGCAATTTTAAGCGCCAGCAGGAACGATTTTTGTTGTCCCTGCGAACCGTACTTGCGCAACGGAAATCCATTGATGGTAAAGACCAAATCGTCCCGGTGAACGCCTGTTGACGTATGTTTCAATGCCAGGTCTTTTTGGAAATTTTCCTGCAATAATGCCGCGCAATCGCCCTCATTTAATTGTGAGCGGTAATTGATGCCCACTTCTTCCCGCTCGTCGCTGATAAATTCGTAATAGCGGCGGATAAGCGGAATAAATTCCTGCAGGAATTGTTGTCGTTTTTCGTGAATTTGCGCTCCGAGAAAACACATTTTATCATTCCAAATCTCGATGGTGGAGGCATCCATTCCCCGGTTCAGGTTCAGGGCCTTCAACAGGGCATTGCGGTGTTGCAGCACTTTGTTATAGTTCAAAAGCGTATCAAGATATTGGTGGTCGAACTGGGAAATAACGCCGTCAATATATTTGCGGCGTTCGTCACTGCCGCCGTAAATCATATTGCTGTCCATCGGACTAATCATTACCAGCGGAAACAGCCCGATATGGTCGGCCAGACGGCTGTATTCCTTGGCGTTCAGCTTTACGCGTTTGCGCTCGTTTTTCTTTACGGCCACCAGTATTTCGTCTTTCGATTCGCCCTCGGTTTTATATACGCCTTTGATGGAAAAAAAAGCTTCACCGTGGCGGATATTCTGACTGTCGATAGGGTTGAAATAGCTTTTGCAAAATGAGTTATAGTAAATCGCGTCCAGGATATTGGTTTTTCCTGCGCCATTATCGCCTACAAAAATATTAATCCGTTTCGAGAAATCGAATACAGAATCCGTATAATTCTTAAAATTAATAAGTTGTAGTTTGATTAATTGCATAAGTTCCGAATGAGAAATTCAGGCACAAAGTTAGGTTTTTCGGCTTAGCTTCGGGTATAAGTTATTCACAAAAACAGGGAAAACCGCCCTAGTACAGGCGCGGAAGAATACAATCTTTTTCGCTACTTTTGCGTTGCACAAACAAAGCATTGGAGCATGTCAATCAGCATACAGAATATCACTAAGGAATACGGAAAACAAAAGGCGCTGAATAATATCAGTTGCGAAATCAATGAAGGGGAAATCGTGGGGCTTTTGGGTCCGAACGGAGCCGGGAAGTCCACGCTGATGAAAATTATCAGCGGTTTCATTCCGCCTACCGAGGGCAAAGCGCTGGTGGAAGGAGTGGATGTGATGGAAGATTCGCTGGCCGTACGCCGTATGATTGGTTATTTACCTGAGAGCAATCCGCTTTATCTGGATATGTATGTGAAGGAATATTTGAGTTTTGTGGGCGGTATATATAAGGTGCCCAATTTGAAGCAGCGCATTGATGAAATGATTGAGCTGACGGGCTTGCAGGTGGAGCAGCATAAAAAGCTGGGCGCTTTGTCCAAGGGCTATCGGCAGCGTGTGGGCCTGGCGGCGACTTTTATCCACGACCCCAAGGTGCTGATACTGGATGAGCCCACCTCGGGCCTGGACCCCAATCAGCTGGTTGATATTCGTAATCTGATTAAAGAAATCGGGAAGGATAAAACCGTGCTTTTCTCCTCCCATATCATGCAGGAGGTGGAGGCCATTTGTGATCGTGTTATCATTATCAATAAAG